>NZ_VIKZ01000033.1:18186-27305 GCF_009711985.1 Dolichospermum sp. UHCC 0260
CCAATGACCACTGACAAAAAGCTTATTTCAGGAGGAATCTCGCAATGGTAGTCCGCAGCACGGCGGCACCCCCAACCCCGTGGTCAAGGAGTTTAGCAGAACCAAACATTCATGAAACTGCATTTGTCCACTCTTCTTGTAACCTCATTGGTGATGTCAATATAGGTGCAAATGTAATTGTTGCTCCGGGGACTTCGATTAGAGCCGATGAAGGGACACCTTTTTGTGTTAGTGAAAATACTAATATTCAAGATGGTGTGGTCATTCATGGGTTGGAGCAAGGCCGAGTCGTTGGTGATGATGGCAAGAAGTACTCAGTATGGGTTGGGAAAAGTGCCTCCATTACCCACATGGCACTGATTCATGGACCTGCTTACGTTGGCGATAGTTGTTTTATTGGCTTTCGTTCTACGGTATTTAATGCCAGGGTGGGTGCAGGCTGCATTGTCATGATGCACGCCTTAATTCAGGATGTGGAAATTCCACCGGGTAAATACGTAGCTTCTGGATCAGTAATTACTACCCAGCAGCAAGCGGATAGATTGCCAGATGTCCAAGTGCAGGATCAAGAATTTGCTCACCATGTAGTCGGGATTAATCAGGCTTTGCGGGCTGGTTATCACTGTGCTGCGGATAGCAAGTGTATTGCGCCTATTCGGGATGAACTTAATCTTTCCGTAGCTAAATCTTATACAAGTACAAGCATTGAAGTCGAAGAGTTAGAAAGGAGCAGTGACGTGGCGAGCTATAGCTTAGGTGCAGAAACAGTAGATCAATTACGTTATCTACTAGAACAAGGATTTAAAATTGGGACAGAACACGTAGACCAAAGACGGTTTCGGACAGGTTCTTGGCAAAGTTGTCAAGCCATTGCAACTCGGTCTTTAGGTGAAGCTGTTTCTGCTGTAGAGTCTTGTTTGAGAGACCACAGCGGCGAATATGTGCGTCTATTTGGGATTGACAACAACAGAAGACGGGTATTAGAAACTATTGTTCAACGTCCTGAAGGTGTTGTTGCTGGTACATCTAGCTTTAAAGCCCCTGCTGCTGCATCTGCTGGCAGTTACAACGGTAATGGTAATGGCAACGGTACTGCTGTTGGTAGTGCCAAACTGAGTGCGGAAACTGTAGATCAAATCCGTCAACTTTTGGCTGGTGGTTTCAAAATTGGGACAGAACACGTAGATGAGCGCCGTTTCCGTACAGGTTCTTGGGATACTTGTCAACCAATTGAATCTAATTCGACTCAAGCAGTTGTATCTGCTTTGGAAGAGTGCATTGAAACTCATCAAGGCGAGTATGTACGTTTAATTGGGATTGACACCAAAGCTAAACGTCGCGTATTGGAAGCAATTATCCAAAGACCAAACGGACAAGTAGTATCTTCTGGTAGCACCAAATCATTTACCAGTACAAGTTCTGGAACTGCAACCGCAACGGCGACAGCTACCAGCACCCGTTTAAGTACCGAAGTAGTAGATCAATTGCGCCAACTGTTGTCCAGTGGGGCAAAAATTGCAATTGAACACGTAGATCAACGCCGCTTCCGCACAGGTACTTGGACAGTTGCGGGTCAAATTCAGGCTACATCTGAAAGAGAAGCGATCGCTGCTTTAGAAGGATATGTTTCTGAATATCCAGGCGAATATGTGCGTTTAGTTGGTACTGACCCCAAAGCCAAACGTCGCGTACTAGAAGCAATTATCCAACGTCCATAAAGAGGCAGGGTCCAGGAGGCAGGGTGCAGAGAGTAGGGGAGAACATTTTTTTCCTTCTTCTTTCTAACCACTGACCACTGACAACTGTACGGGCAAAGCATTTGGAGAACTATTTTTGGCAATGATAGATAATTTATCTTCCAAATGCTTCGCCCCTACTGACAACTGACAACTTCCGGCTTCCGAGGTAATAAATTCCATGTCTGTATCGCTGCTACGCCTGGGCGATAGATTTGATGCTCATATTCATGGCGACGTGATTATTCATCCCAGCGCGGTATTAGCTCCTGGGGTAGTTTTGCAAGCAGCTACTAATAGTAAAATTGTGATTGGTGCTGGTGTATGCCTGGGTATGGGGTCAATTCTCCAAGTAAGTGAGGGTATTCTAGAAATAGAAGCAGGCGCAAACCTGGGAGCCGGTTTCTTGATGGTTGGTGAAGGCAAAATTGGGGCTAATGCTTGTATTGGTGCAGCGACAACGGTTTTTAACTGTTCCGTAGCACCAGGTCAAGTTATTCCCTCTGGTTCAATTTTGGGAGATAATAGTCGGCAGATTGTTGAACCTTCAGCGGTACAACTAGAATCTACCAATCCTCCCCCAGAGAAACCAGAGGAATCAGCCGAAAAACTTGAATCTCCTCATTCTCAACCAGAGAAACCAGAGAAACAGGAAAAAGTATTTTCCTCAACTCAACTCTCGGTTGCGGCTTTTCTGGAGTTTAAACATCAATCTACGCCTGTATCTCCACCTTCACCTACACCGAAAAGCCAGTCTCCACCAGAGTCAGAAACGGCTGTGGTGGGTGATGCTACGTCGCTTGAAACTACGCTCCCAGAGTCTACAGAAACTACCACTGAGGACATAAAACCCAGCGAGTCTGATCTGGAAACTCACAATATTTTTGGCACGCAAATTTATGGACAAGGTAGCATAAATAGGCTGCTGAGTACATTATTTCCCCATAGACAATCTTTGGGCAACGAAAACTCTAACAATTCTTCAGGTTAAGTGTTAAGTATGAAGTGTGAACTTAAGTCCATATTGAAATGCTAGTTTTCATTCTTCTGTGATTGAAGACGCTATACGAACCTTATCCTGGAAAATTTAGATGGAAACATACAATCAACACGCTTTGAGTACGATTCACGCAGCACGTCGCCGTGATAGCCTCAAAGATACTGCTTTGGGTATGGTGTCAACCCTCAGTTTCCCCGCTATAGTTGGCACGGCTGACATGATGTTAAAGTCGGCTGGGGTCCACTTGGTTGGTTATGAAAAAATTGGTAGTGGTCATTGTACAGCAATTGTCCGAGGTGGCATTGCTGATGTCCGCTTGGCTGTGGAAGCTGGTGTACAAACGGCTGAACAGTTTGGCCAGTTGGTTTCTAGTTTGGTGATTGCGCGTCCTTACCCTAATTTAGATATAATTCTACCTATTAACCGTCTGACTCGATTTATGGGAGATGGTGGTGGATACAGCCGTTTGAGTAATCAAGCCATTGGGTTGGTGGAAACTCGCGGATTTCCCGCTATGGTTGGCGCTTGTGATGCTATGCTTAAAGCTGCTGATGTGCAATTAGCATCTTATGAGAAGATTGGTGCTGGTTTGTGTACGGCAATTATTCGCGGTTCGGTGGCTAATGTGGCTGTAGCTGTGGAAGCAGGTATGTTTGAAGCGGAACGCATTGGTGAGTTAAATGCAGTTATGGTGATTCCTCGGCCATTAGATGAGTTGGAGGAAACTTTGCCTGTGGCTAGTTGCTGGCTGGAAGAACGTCAACCAGTTAATATACCCATTAATATTAAAGATAAAATAACGGATGTGGAAGCGATAGAGTTGCCTGATTTGGCAAAACTGCCTGTGAGAGTTAAGGAAGAAATTTGGAATGATGAATATTGACACTCCCAGGTCTAAAGACACGGGGATTCTTGGTTCAATGAGTCCAGTCAAAATGAGCAGCTATTTTTTCTAGATACCAATCATGTGACTTTAACCTAATTACCTCTGCTCGATCTTTGACTTTTTGTGGTAAATCCCTTGTTCTTAGGTTCAACAGGGTTTTATCTTGCTCACGAGTTAAAAATACCCTTAAACGAGCGCCCATATTTTAATTACCTCAGTAGATTGATTTTCCGTATTTACTCATAACTCATATTAGCAATTACCAATTACCAATCTCGAACTGCTATGATAGCTACCCACAATCCCGCTGTTTTTGTTTTGGTGATTGAACCAGATGAAACCTTGGCTAATCAATTAGCTTTTGATTTGCAAGAAGCTGGCTATGATGCCATTGTGACCCATGATGCAGCCAATGGATTAAAATACTGTAGTGATGCTTCCAGGAATCAAAGTCATCGCCAACCTGCTTTAATTGTTGTAGACCGAATGCTCGTCGGTGAATCAGGACTATCTTTGTGTAAAAATCTCAGAAATATCGGCAATCGTTCTCCTATACTGGTTCTGATGGCCAGAGACACAGTAGATGATCGGATAGCTTGTTTAGACGCTGGTGCTGATGATTACATCCTCAAACCTTACCGTTCGGAAGATTTGTTAAGGCTGGTTCGTCTGTATCTCAAACCTGATATTGATACCGCAGAGCAATTACGCTTTGGGGATCTGATTTTAGATATAGGAACCCGTCGGGCTTTTTACAAGAGTAAGGCCATTGACTTAACCATGAAGGAATTTGAACTCTTAAAGTTCTTAATGGAACATCCCCGTGAAGTATTAACTCGTGAACAGATTTTAGAAAATGTTTGGGGTTACGACTTTACGGGTGAGTCCAATGTCATTGAAGTATATATTCGTTACCTCCGGCTCAAAATTGAAGAAGAAGGTCAAAAACGCTTAATTCAAACTATACGCGGTGTAGGTTACGTACTCAGAGATTCGTAAAATCTATAAAACGAGAAATAATCACAAATAAAATCTAAATTTGTAGGCAATTTTGCAAAAATTAAGTAAGATAGTCAGAATCTAAATTGCATAAATAATTTAATTAGTGATTTGGTAAGAGGTGATTAGTAAAATCATCACTTTTTCCCTATTCCCTGTTCCCTATTCCCTAGACAACTTATGGTTTCTTGGCTTAGTTTATGTTCAATATTACTTAGTATATTACTGATGGGCTGTTCATCACCTACCACGGCTCAATCTCCAGTCGTAACACCGGAATCATCAACCCAAACACCAGTAAATACTGGACAAAATCTGCCAATTTCTGCTGAAGCTATACTTCCTAAAAATATAAAAATTCAGTTAGAAGTAGCACGAACACAAGAACAGCAACAGATGGGTTTGATGTATAGACTAGCTTTACCAGATAACCGAGGAATGCTATTTTCTTTTGCGAACCCACAACCAGTAAAATTTTGGATGAAAAATGTACCTGTTGCCTTAGATATGGTATTTATCCGAAAAGGTGTAGTTCAGTACATCCAAGCATCTGCTCCTCCTTGTGGCATAGAACCTTGTCCCACCTATGGTCCTAATGTACTGATAGATCAAGTAATTGAACTGAGGTCAGGACGAGCCGCAGAACTAGGCTTAGATAAAGGAGATCAGGTCAAAATTGATTTCCTAACTTCTGATATTTCTCAGTAAACAGGATCAATATTTTCTGACAATGATCCCGGTTGGATATAGCAGAAGTCTTTATTCTGAATTTTTATCGAATACAGAATTGTTTTGTCAAAAAAAATATTACCTAACCTGGCACAAATAGTAGTAAAGAGGTTAATATTTAGCAGTAACTTGAATAACATCGGATTTTAGTTTTTTCCAGTTAAAATCACAACTCAGGGTTGAGTAGCAAAAATCTCTCTTTTGACGCAAGTGTAAATAGTCGTCAATAGAGGAATATAAGCTATGAAATCTTTTTTACTTAAACCAGAACAAAAAAACTTGAATGATGTTAGTGTCACCATTAACATCATGGTTAAAGTATTACCTAAATATTATCCTGATGGAACACATAAGTCACTGTATTAGGGATTTCCCCCGTGATTGTAAGTACCTTGGTTTAGTAGTACATTCATGTAGGTTAATACTTTACAAAAAAGGTTATTTAGAAAATTTTTTTATACCACCTTTAACTTTTATTTACTTACAGCAATGTGACAAATAAAATACTGGTTATACAATACCCACAAAATTAGATAAGCAATCTATGATCATCAATTCTACTCAAGGAGGTAAGATACAAATGACACCATCAAGATATTCTCGGCTAATTAATTTTCTCCAAGAAGATTTGGCAATTTCCGCCGCTTCCCTAGCTGTAGCATTACGTAACCGTGATCAAGATCCTGGTTCTTTAACCATGACTCTTTGGCAATATGGGTTAATTACTCTAGAACAGTTAGAACAAATTTATGATTGGCTAGAGACTGCGTAACAATTGACAATTGACAATTGACAATTATCAATTATCAATTATCAATTACCAACCTAATAACTATGAGGCAAAAACTTTTGCTGCTGCTGCTATACCAGCGCCGGGGGTGAAGTTTTCATGACCAACTTGTGGGAGGACAACTTCTAGGGAAGCGATACAGCTAAGAATATCTCTATCGCACACAAAACCCAGATGACCTATGCGGAAAATTTTATTACTCAGATGGTCTTGTCCACCTGCTAAAGCAATATCAAACCGTTTTTTCATCAAAGAGCGAATTTTATCTGTTTCGATGCCTGGTGTGGCTACAGCGGTAATGGCAGGACTGGCACATTCATCAGCAGCAAACAAAGATAAATTCAACGCCTTCATAGCCGCACGAGTAGCATTTTTTTGGCGTTCATGACGGGTAAAAATGGATTCTAATCCTTCCTTTTTCATCATTCCCAAGGTGGTATGTAGTGCCACCATTAAGTTGACGGGAGGAGTAAAGGGAGTGGTATTTTTAGCAGTGGCTTTCCGATATTTACCTAAATCTAAATAATACTTAGGCAATTTTGCGGTTTTATAAGCCTCCCAAGCTTTAGGACTGACAGAGACAAATCCTAAACCGGGGGGAATCATGTAACCTTTTTGTGAACCAGAAGCGACTACATCCAAACCCCAAGCGTCTACAGGGACATTGTAAGCCCCTAAACTGGTGACAGCATCCACAATAATTAAAGCCTCTCCATGTTCTTTAACGTGGCGGTTAATAGCTTCTAGGTCATTAATGACACCTGTTGAGGTTTCGCTGTGGGTGATAATGACAGCTTTGATTTCTTTGTTGGTATCAGCTTGGAGTTTAGCTGCAAATTGGGCTGGGTCTAAGGGTTGTCCCCATTCTGCGGTAACTGTTTCCACATTTAAGCCAAAAGCTTGACCAACTTCTACCCAACGTTCCCCGAATTTACCATTAGAAGCGACTAAAATGCGATCGCCTGGAGAAAGAAAATTAATCATCCCCGCTTCTACAGCACCCGTACCGCTGACGTTTAACATCAATACATCACTGGCGGTTTGATGTAGCCATTTGAGGTTTTCTGTCACCTCTGCCATCATGCTACTAAATTCACCGCTGCGGTGACCAATGGGGTGTTTAGCTAATGCTAGTAAAGCAGCTTCTGGAACTGGGGTAGGACCAGGAATCATCAGCATCAATTTATCGTCCATGTTTGTGTCCTAGTTGAAAATTTCAATACAATCCAAATTAACCGCTACAGGGGATAAAAACACAAAAAAAACCTACTAAAATTTTTCGTAGGAATGCCAGTTAAAAACTGTTAATTAACCCCGCTGTTGCAGGGCTGGGTTTTTGTTCAGGTGGAAATAGACATTCATCAGGAGCAATCCACTTTATCACCAAAATGATTAATAGACCAACGGTGATCAATGCTCAGAGAAGAAGATTGAAAACTTTCTTCTAGTCGCTTTTGTTGGGATGCAGCTTTTCGCATGGTAATAATCAGTTGATTAACTTGATTGCGGAGGTCTTGGTTTTGACCCAGAGAAGTCATGGTTTGTCTTTCTAAAAGTTGAAGTATAAGTTCGTAATGGATAGGAGAAGGTAAAGGAATTGGCTCCATGTAATTTATTGTGAAGTTGTAACTTAGGGATGTTTAATTTTTAATTTAGTTAAACTTTAGTTAACTCCAAATTAATTGTTACACAAGAAATAAATAATTGCAGTTATTCAGTCACAGGCTAGTACCGCAGGGCGGAAGTCAAAAGTCAAAAGTCAAAAGTCAAAACTAATACAGCACTTCCCGGTGTTATGAGGTACATATCTAGCGGGCAAGACTTGTACTGAGCTTGTCGATAGCGCAGCGTGGCGTTAGCCATAGTATGCCCGCACTACAAGAGTTTCATGATTCAACTTTGTACCTCATAAGAGCGGAAACGGCTGTATACAGTAGGCTTTTTGGCGATTGAATATGGTTGCTTTATTTCCGCCAAGCTGTAGTAGAGGAAAAAAGAGGATCTGAACCCTTGTTTTATATGGCATTTAAGGCTGTAATTAAGCAAAGAGATTGGCTATTGCTAATTGAGGATCTGGTTGTTTTACCAAGGACTCACCAATCAGTACAGCGGATGCACCTGCTTTTTTAACTACACTTAAATCCTCTGGGTGATGCAATCCTGATTCGCTGACTACAAGAATGTTTTTTGCTTGTAACTTTTCACCTCTATCTGTGAGTAATTGACAAGTTGTTTGTAAATCAACAGAAAAATCCTCCAAGTTGCGATTATTAATCCCGACTAAAGAAACATCATCTAAGGCTAACGCCCGATCTAATTCTGCTAAATTATGCACTTCTATTAAAGCTGCCATTTTCAAGTTATTAGCAATTTTGATAAAGTATTGCAAATCTTGATCATTAAGAATTGCTGCTATTAATAAAACTGCATCTGCTCCATGAATTCGCGCCCAATACATTTGGTAAGGATAGATAATAAAATCCTTGCACAGTAAAGGTAAATCTACCGCTGAACGGACTAAGGATAGATTTTCAAAACTACCTTGGAAAAATTTAACATCTGTCAGCACAGAAAGACAACTAGCTCCACCTTTTTGATAAGATTGAGCGATCGCTACTGGGTCAAAATCCTCCCTAAATACCCCTTTACTGGGAGAAGCTTTTTTGACTTCAGCAATCAAAGCCGGATTAGTTTTACCTTGACGCAAAGCATTAACAAAATCACGAGTTGGTGGTGCTGATAGGGCTTGTGTTTGCAATTCCCGCAAAGGTAGCCTTTCTCGCATTTTCTCAACTTCTGTTTCTTTCTGCCAGACAATTTCTTCTAGAATATTATTTGGTGCAGCCCCTTCTATAGCAGATTGATACTGAAGTATAGAAATATTAATAACTGGGCTAGGTGAACGACGACGGATTTGCATATTTGTCAGTTGTCAGTTGTTAGTTGTTAGTTGTCAGTAGGGGCGAAGCATTTGGAAGA
>NZ_VIKZ01000033.1:27564-61417 GCF_009711985.1 Dolichospermum sp. UHCC 0260
TTTCTTAAGCTAATTGGTAAACTTGCAAATTCTCGAAGTTAGATTTCGCCATTTATTCAACTGACCACTGACCACTGACCACTGACAATTGACTAACTTACTAATGCACGTTTATAAGCTTCATCTAAAACTTCTGAAAGCGTTGGATGAGCGTGAACCAGGTAAGCAAGAGTTTGGATAGATTGACGATTAGCAATAGCGGCTGCGGCTTCGTGAATTAAATCCGAGGCGTGGGGACCAAAGATATGTACACCTAAGACCTCGCCAGTATCTTTGCGATAAATTACCTTCGTCATTCCATCAGTATCATTTTCCGCCAAAGCCTTGGAATTACCTTTAAAGTAACTCTTACTGGTGGCGACTTCAAAACCTTGAGTTAATCCTAAAGCATGGGCGGCGGTTTCTGTTAAGCCCACATAACTAACTTCTGGATGGGTGAAAGCAGCCGCAGGAATGCTGCGATAGTCAACTGTTTTCTGACGACCCAAGATATTTTCTACAGCAATGATCCCTTGGGCAGATGCAGTATGAGCTAACATCATTTTGCCGGTAGCATCACCAATAGCCCAGAGATGGGGGATAACTTCCCCATTGGCCAATACCGCCATATTATCATTGACAGGAATAAAATTGCGGCGGTCAAGTTCAACGCCAACGGATTCTAGACCAAGATTTTGGGTAGCGGGAACCCGACCGGTAGCGACTAAACAAGCGTCAACTTCGAGAACTTCTAAATCTTCTTTAGTTTCAAAGTCAGCCAACTCAATGACTACTGGTGAACCAGGAATGACTTTTTTGGCGTAAATACCGACTTTGGTTTCAATATCGCGGGGGTTAATTAAAACCCGTTCTGCCAGTTTAGCAATATCCCGATCAAATCCTGGCATTAACTCACTGAGGGCTTCAATTAAGGTAATTTCACAACCTAAAGCCGAGTAAACATCAGAAAATTCTAAGCCGATATAACCGCTACCAATAATCGCCACCCACTTGGGTAGAGTTTCTAATTTAACGCCTTGGTCACTGGTAAATACAGTTTTGCCGTCTACTTCAATTCCAGGGGGAACGAAGGGGACAGAACCAGGGGAAAGGATGATATTTTGGGCGGTGATGGTTTTCTCACCTTTATCTGTGACGATGGTAACTTTTTGTGTCCCAGATACCTTGCCCCAACCTCGGATAATCTCAACTCCCAAGCGTTTGAGACTGTTGGTTAAGTCCCCTTGAATTTTGGAGACGAGATTGTTAGCATGATCAGCGATCGCTTGCCGTTCAAACTCGACATGGCCAATCTGTATTCCCAAAGACTTGAGATGATGAGCATTACGTAATTCCCTCACCTTTCCTGAAGCCGCGAGTAATGCCTTAGAAGGAATACAACCCCTGTTTACACAAGTTCCTCCCATATCTCCAGCTTCAATAATTGCTGTTTTCTGACCGCAACTGATAGCGTGTAAAGCAGCACCATGACCACCCACACCAGCGCCGATAATCACTAAATCGTAATCAAATCCAGGACTCACTTTTATTTCCCCGTTGTCTTCGCCTATTATCAACTTAACTTTTTTATGTAACTTTCTCAAATTAACAAAAAATAACGGAGAAGCTCTTGTGTCTCCCCGTTATTTTCTGTTAATGTGTGATTGGGCTTGAGATTAGTTGACCGCTGTTCTCAATTCTTTTAGCGCTTGACCAATTGCCACAAAATCTTGGCTTTGTGAAAGCGCTTGCAAAGTCACCGGACTACTTTGTTGAATAATCTGGTTGTAAGTATTAATAGCATTATTCAACTGGTTAATATCTACATCCGCATTTCCTTGATTGGGTGCAATCCTACTGAGGATTACTCTTAAGTTATTTCCTAAGTCTGTATTAACACCTGCATTAGTTAGGAAATTTGTCAAGTTATCAGATGCGGTCTGTCCAATTGATCCGCCTTGCAAGAGGGCTACTAAAACTCCGGGATTGTTGCTATTTAATAGGTTAAAAGCAGCCTCATTTAGTTTTCTCTGAACGCTTCTTATTCTAATCCTAATTGTCTTTCCGGCTGCTGTGCGGATGATGCGAATAGAAGATGCTCTAGGTATAAGAGTTTCTCCAGAACCTGAAGGATTCTGATCATTTCCTTCATTATTATTGCCACCATTGTCGGCATTGTTAGCTGTCTCTTCACCAGCACCACTCTGACCACCAGCGTTCCCGCCACTAGCACTGGTATTCTCGTCGGGATTACCATTGTTGGCTGTCTCTTGATCAGCGCCACTTTGACCGCCAGCGTTGCCGACACTAGGACTGGTATTATCATCGGGATTACCATTGTTGGCTGTCCCGTTGCCAGCGCCACTTTGACCGCCAGCGTTGCCGACACTAGGACTGGTATTATCATCGGGATTACCATTGTTAGCTGTCCCGTTGCCAGCGCCACTCTGACCGCCAGCGTTGCCAACACTAGGATTGGTATTATCATCGGGATTACCATTGTTGGCTGTCCCGTTGCCAGCGCCACTTTGACCGCCAGCGTTGCCGACACTGGGATTAGAATTAGTATTACCATTAGAGCCAGTAGTTCCACCGCCACTCTGACCACCAGCAGTTCCGACACTGGGATCGGGGTTGGAAATAGTATTACCACTGGTGCTAGTGTTGCCACCGCCACTCATGCCACCAGCAGTCCCCACACTAGGACTCGTATTAACTGGTCCAGGAGCGCCACTCATACTCCCGGCTGTACCCAGACTGGGCGAAGTTTGGGCTGGGCTAGAGGTCTGCCAATTGAGCGCCAATAGGGGAGTGAGACTGAGGGCAAGAATAAAAGTTCTGATTTTTAACATGGTGATTTTCTCAAAATTGAAGTGTTTATTTAGGTAGGAAATTGAATCCATAGCCTACACTTAGAACAAAGACTGTGCCGCCTTGGCTAGTATCGGTAAGATCCGCGCCGACGGCATTAATGGTCAAGGGAATAGTAGATATAGGTACGAAAGAAGCCCCAACATTTAAACCAACTCCACTCCAGCCCATACCCACACCTATTTGGGGATGAACTTGTACCCCAACTCCAGCAAATACACCTGTACTTGCATCACCTGTGCGGAAATCGCCACCACCGGCTCCTACGGAAAAGGAGATAGGCATTTTATTAACAGTATCCTTAGGCTTTAATAGGGAGTAACTTGTTACCACACCATAGACACCGGAAGGTCTCACGGTTTCTCCACCACCAACGTGCGATGCAAAAGTTCTCCAGCCAGCAGCCGCGGCTATTTGAGTGTTGTTTTTAGCATAGATAATGCGGTTGGCTTTGAGGTCAAAAGTTCCATTTGCACCAAAACTCTTGATACTGCCAATATTATAGCCAAGTTCTAGACCGATTAGTTTCCGGGCATCTCCTAACCCAAAACCCATACTGATACTCCCGTCTGGTTGAGTTCTAGCTTTACCAGTGGTTGCTGCGGATGCCCCTATAAAAACGTCACCCCAGGTAGCTCCAAAGGCGCTTGGCGTAGCAAAGGTAAGTGAAGGAGAGTAGGTTCGCTTGGCTGGAATTACTTTAACAAGGGGATCAACTAATAAATCCTGGCGTAATTTATCAGCATCAATTTGACTGTTATTTACAGGGACTGGAGTTTCTGTTTGAGCAATGATCCCTGCTTCTTTTTGCTCAACAAGAGATTCAATCTTCTGCCTGGATTCTACGTTTTTCGCTAACACCTCTTGCAGATCCGGTAAGTTAGTCTTTAAGGCGGCTTGATTAGTTATTAATTCCTTACTGCTATGGGTTTTAGACGCTATCTCATTTGTTGCATAAGCAGGGGTAACTGAAAGACTGGTGGTAGCCCATATATAGCCTAACAAAGTTGTACATATACACTTTAGCCAATTTGTGTGTAACAACATACATAGAAATTTTACCTTTCTCAAAATTTACTCCTCACAACGGTTATATGCACCCGAATGTATATTAGAGTAATTCCCAAAAAAGAGTCATGTACAGGATGAATTGTGCTATTTTTGTGAATTTGTCGTGAATTTATCAGGAGAATTATGAACTTTTGACACTCCCCTCGGCTTTAGCCGAGGGGATTCTACATTCATCGTCAACTCCTGACAGCAGTTCTTTCTTTAATTTATAATTGCTTAATTTTTAATTTGGATATTCATAAAACACCATTTGGGGAACTAATAAATCATTGGTTAATTTCCCAATTCCTAAAAAATTGGTTTGGGTTTCATAAACTCGCACAAAGTCGGGAATATCAAGATTGAGGGAAATTTTTTGACCTTGACACCATCTTTTGGCTGATTCTGCTGGTAAATTTAGGGATTTTAGGTGTTGTAATGGTGCGTCTGGGGATATGGGTTGAAATCTGCCGTTTTCGATTTCGGTGGCTAAATCTGTGAAGCTGAGACTGGTTTGAAGCTGAAAACTGCTGCTTTCTGTGCGAATTAGGGCAGATAGAGTGCCACCTGTGTTTAATATTGTACCTAAATCACGAGCGATCGCACGAATATATGTTCCCGAACCACAGGATATGGCTAGATCTAATTCTGGAAAATCTCCATCTCGCCAATCTAACACCTGAATTTGGGAAATTTCGACTGTTCGCACGGGAACTTCAACTTTTTCCCCTTTCCGCGCTAAATCATATAAGCGTTGGCCATCAACTTGAATGGCGCTGTAGCTGGGGGGGATTTGCTCAATTTTACCGATAAACTGGGAAAGGACGGTTTTGATATTCTCCAAATCCAATCCTGGACAGGGTACAGAGGTAATAATTTCCCCTTCTAAATCATCTGTAGTAGTTTGTATCCCCAGCCGAACAGTGGCTTGATAAGCCTTTTCTCCTGGTAAATATTGTAATAATCTGGTGGCTTTACCCAAGGCTATTGGTAATACTCCGGTAGCTTTGGGGTCTAAAGTTCCTGCGTGTCCGACTCGTTTCATATTCAGTAGTTTGCGGACTTTGGCTACGCAGTCATGAGAAGTCCAGTCAAATGGTTTGTTTAAATTGAGAAAGCCTTGCACAATTTTAGATTTTAGAGTTGAGATCTTTGTATTTTCACACAAATAGGAAATAGGAGATCCCAGACTTCTTGAACAAGTCGGGAATTTAAATCAAATGCAATAGGGAAATACCGATACCCAGCAGCCAAAATCCAAAATGGACGATGGTATGAGAAAGTCTTTTTTTAACGGGGTTGGTTTCTGGGAAATGCTCACCTAAAGTTGGTGCTATTTTGAGATGATCAAGAGACTGAACAAGATTTAAACCGAGAGACTGACTAGAAATACTTTCAGCATAGGCGGCGTTAAGATAGGAAAGATATTCTAGTTTTTCGGCTATATAGGTTTGGAAGAAAGGTAAACTCAAAGCATTGATATAATCATGAGCTTGAGAAGCATCACCGATCATATCTGTTGGTAATGCCATTTGTTTACTGTCAGGATTGCTATTCCCAATGGTGGAAAAATGCGTACCACCAAGTAGCATGACTAAATATTTCTGGGGATGAGTAATCCAAGAAAAAGGGACAATTTGCTCATATAATGCGGGAGCAACGGTATCTTCACTGCTACCAATGATCATGATTGGGGTGTGAATTTGGCTTAAACCGGCTTGTCCGAAAATAGAACTGGTGATGGGATTAACAGCGATCGCTGCTTTGATTCTGGTATCTTGTAAATTGTACTCTTGTCCTGACTGGTTGGGCAATTCTAAAGCTTGACATTGCAACAGTAAAGACATATTCCAAGTATTTCGCAATTTGTCGTGATCACAGTCTGCTTGTAGTTGTTGAAAGTTAATTTTTGCCCCTGCTAAAGCTAGGGCAGTATAACCTCCTAATGACTGTCCAAATATGCCTACTTGTTGTAAGTTGAATCGGTGCTGAAATTGTGGATCTGACTCTAATTGATCTAAAATATATTTGATATCTAAAGGTCTATCTTTAAATTCATTGGGGTGCGTGACTTGATTGCTATTACCCTTAATTAAAGATTGTAATTGTTGAGTATTACTACCAGGATGATTGGGAATAACTACAGCAAAACCATTTGTAACTAAATGATTTGCTAAATAACGAAAATTACTACTATCCAAACCTAAGCCATGAGAAATAACAATTACAGGGGCAGGATTTTGGGTATTAGGAATATATATATCTGTGGATAAATGTCTATTTCTTGAGGAGTCAAAAAACTTGATTGTTTGTGTTCTTGCTAAAAGATTGGGTTGATTTGGCAATTTTGGGAATGGAGACAAATTAGCTTGGGAGATTTTAGCAGCTTCTAATTTTGATGTTTGGATTAATGCGGAAATAGTTTTTTCAGTTTCGCTGATCATTTTCTCCAATTCATCAGCAATTTTCATGCTGGAAACCATATCAATTTTAATATTATTTTGAGGATATTTACGTAATAAATTTAATAAATTCAACCCTTCCGGTTCAGCCGCAGCGGCAATTAAGGCTGTGCGTAATGACTGAGATACAAATTTTGGATAATGGGATTTAGTTTTAATTAATTCTGCTAATCTTTGTAAGATAAATTTCCCTTGTTGGGTGTCAAGAAATTGGGCAGCTACAGCCGGACTAATTTTCAGCGGCTGCATTAAAATTCTCCTTACTTCTGGCAGTTTATTGGTGGGAATATATTGATAATATCCGGCTAAATCTGGATTAATTATTCCATATTTAGCATAGCTTTCTAAGGCACTAATGGGAATAGAAATTTCTAGTGCTGAATAAGAAGCATGAATTTGTTCTGCTGCCATAACAGAGTTACTTATCCCAAATATTGGCAGCAATATGGATAAAATCAGTGATAGGAAATTCCTTTTCAGGGTGCTGCCCCAATGACCAAACATATTCATCGCTTAACTTTTGTGGTGATGTTGTTGAGCGAAGCTCAAATTTTGGTAGTTATTTAAACACCCTGTTAACCAATTTAAAATAATGCCTATGACAAGCTACGCAAACAAATTTAAGACTGGTTTAAATGAGGTTGCTGCTAATTAATTACTAGGACTTCTTGTAAGATCATAATAAATACAGAAATTATCTACATCAGTATTTATTATGTGTTATTCCTGATTAATAAAATCTAAATAATGCTAATTAATCCTATTAATTAGATTTCTTGAATGCCATAGATGTCAAACTGATAACAATTTAAAATGTACTCATAATTAAATACCACTAATCCGAACTTTGAAATATCATTGATAATGACTAAATTAGACAAATCATTTTGACATGATATTCAAGTACCAGGAATACTTAATTAATTCTGGCTATTGGCTAGGAGTCCGGGTAATATTAATTTTAGATACCTCAGCAATTAAAAATCAAAACTTGAAAATGAATAAAGATATCTGTGGTCAGGCTTCTAGTAGTTTTGATTATGCAAATTGTCTGCATGGCAATTTTAATTTACATAATTTCATGTAAATCTTCTGACTGTTGACTAACCGCAATATTAAAAACGCCAATTTGGGTTATCATGTACCTAACTGATTACCCAAAAAGATAAATATAAAGTAGACTAGACACAAAAATGCTACTTAGTCCCAAAAGGTAAACTGAGTATCAATGTGCATAAATTTACAATCTGGGTCGAGGGTGACAAGGAGTAGCTATGTCAGAAACGAGTGACAAACTCATACCTATATCACAAAGGCAACCTGTACAGCGTCGCCGGCGTAAACGTCCAGTCTCCAAGACAGGACAGAAAAAAGTTATCAATCAGCCGGCAGTTTCTAGCCCAAGAGAAGCGGCAGCATTGGCTTGTATAAATAATCATATCAGTTCTGCGCCTATCCCGTCTGGGGGGCGAAGACCAGCATCACGGAAGATGATGCCCCCAGGTGTTAAACCCGTCCCTACGGTCAAGAAGAATACTCAAATCTCGCCACCGGGGAATGTGAGATTAAAGACGGTACCCATGGAAAAGCCGAAAATAGCCAGAAAAGGATCACGCAAGACCAGGTTAAAACCCATGGCTAGAACCATGTTATATGCCTTGCGGTTGTTGATTGTCGGGGTGGGTGTCGGTGCGATTGTGGGTACGTTGTTGTCATTCCTAGACCCTGCTAATCGCATTAATTCAGTTATGTCGGTAGCTCAAACTACAACTTCTCAAAAATCATCTCAAAGTTCTAATACAAGCTTATATCTGGCTCAGGAAATTACTCCTTTAAAAAATTCTTTGCAAACTCTCACCACCGCTAATTCTGATTTGATACCAGGGGTGTTTTTATTAGATTTAGATAATGGTGGTTATATAGATATTAATAGTAATATAAGTTTTGCTGCGGCCAGCACGATTAAAATCCCGATTTTGATTGCTTTTTTCCAGGATGTGGATGGGGGTAAAATCCGCCTGGATGAAATGTTGATTTTGCAAAAGGAGATGATTGTCGGGGGTTCGGGAAATATGCAATATCAACCCACAGGCAGCAAATACACGGCTCTTGATGTAGCTACGAAGATGATTACAATTAGCGACAATACAGCCACGAATATGCTGGTCGCTAAATTGGGTGGACAAGAGGCGTTAAATGGGCGTTTTCGCAGTTGGGGACTGATAACGACGATGATTCGTAATCCTCTCCCGGATTTAGAAGGGACTAATACTACTAGTCCGCGAGAATTGGGGAATTTGATCTCGATGGTGAATCAAGGTAATATGGTGAGTATGCGATCGCGTGATTTAATTCTTAATATCATGAGTCGCACTGAACGAGATAATCTTTTACCTGCTGGCTTAGGAAAAGGCGCAAATGCTTATCATAAAACAGGTGATATTGGTACTATGTTGGCAGATGCGGGGTTGATTGATGTCCCGACAGGTAAGCGTTATATTGCCGCTATCATGGTAAAACGTCCCAATAATGATCCTCGCGCTGCAAAATTAATTAGTTCTATTTCTAGCGCTGCTTATCAACATTTTAGCCAAGCTACAGTCACACCCAGCAATCCAACAAATAATCAACCAGTTACTCAACCAATAACTCAACCAATAACTCCACCTATTTCTAATTATCAACCACCTGTTCCTCCTTTGATTCAGCAACCAATTCAACCACCACTGATGAATCCTACTATGCCTAATGGGATGGTTAATAATATGCCTGTAGGTAGTTATCCACCGCCTGTGATGACTCCACAATTGACTCCGCAATATTATCCACAACAATAAATAATTCCAAAAATAATTCAAAATTCGGTGTTGCAGAAAATGTGGGTTTATTGTTAGAACAGCGTTAAGGCTATCTATCAGATGGAGAATACATTATGAATATTCAAATTAAACCTGAAACAGAGGAATTAATACAAGCTTATATTGACACAGGGCGATTTGAAAATATAGAAGATGCAGTAAATGAGGCTTTTAGTTTGCTGCTGGACAGAGAAAGAAGACTGGAGGAACTACGGGGAAAAATAGCGGTAGGAACTGAACAGATTAAGAATGGACAAGTAACAGATGGTGAGGTAGTTTTTGCTAGACTACAAGCAAAAATTAAACTTGTTTGCGTAAATTTTATAACTTTCTCACCATTACTTTAACATTTTTGATATCGCATTCCTGGAAGTTGGGTAATTAAACCCATGAGTTCTAATTGTAATAAAGAACTAGAAACTACAGCCGCATTCATACCTGTTTTTTGAATTATAAAATCAAAAGATAAAGCATCAATAGTTAAAGTATCTATGACTTGTTGTAATTCTGGTGGTAAGTTAGGAGGAGGGGATTTAATTATAGTAGTTTCTATATCTATTTGGGGAATCGCACCCAACAGGGTTAATAGTTCACTGAGTTCTTGATTAATTAAACCTGCACCTTGACTAATTAATTTTAAACAACCTTGGGATGGTTGATCATCAATTCTTCCTGGTAATGCGTAAACATCTCGACAAAATTCATTCGCATAAGTAGCTGTGATTAAAGCCCCAGATTTTATTCCTGCTTCTATGACTAATACCGCACGACTTAAACCGGCAATGATGCGATTTCGACGGGGAAAATGGGTGCGGTTGGGTGTGGTTTTCGCAGGATATTCACTAATTACTATGCCAGATGTCAAAATCTGTTTATATAAACTTTGATTTTTATAGGGATAAATAACATCTACTCCTGTTCCCACCACTGCTATTGTTCTTCCTCCGGCTTTCATTGCTGCTGCGTGACTTTCGGTGTCTATTCCTTCGGCCATTCCAGAAACAACGGTAAAACCATTTTTGGCTAATGCGGTACTAATTTGACGCGTCCATTTAATTCCGTATTCTGTGGGTTGACGAGTTCCCACAATTCCCACTAAGGGTTTTTGTCCTGAATTTTCCTGTAAATCAACTTCTCCCCGATAGTACAATAATGGGGGTGGACTGGGGATTTCTCGCAGTAATTGGGGATATTCTGAGTCTGCTGGTGTCCAGAAATGGGGGTTTATTTGTTGGTGTTGAATGAGGAGTTGTTCTGGGTTTAAACGGGATTTTTGTTGAACAACTTTTTCTAATGTTTGAAATCCGAAACCTTCAACTTTTCGTAATTCTCCAGGACTGGCTTTCCAAGCTGTTTCTAAATTACCAAAGTGCTGTTGTACTCTTTGTAATAATATGGGACCAATTCCCGAAATTTGCGACCAGGCTAACCAATATTTACGTTCTTCTGTGTTTGACATAGGAAATTCAGATTTTTAGAATGATTTAACGCAGATAAACGCAGATGAACGCGGATGAATACGGATGATTTTTATTCTGTGCAATTAGATTAAACTTTTGCTAAATGTTGATTTTTTAAATAATCAAATACTGATTTATCCCCAATGTCGGGAGGAATGGGTTGGATAATTTTTCTCACAGCAAAGATTAAAAAGAAAATTGCCCAAGTTGCTAATAAAATCGGTTCTGCTGGTGTTGATAAAATTCCGGTTAAATGTCCTAATAGTAGTAAGGGAACAAGGGGGGTTAAGATTTTGGTTTCTAAACGATGGAAACAAAAACCTTCTTTGAAAAAAATTCCTGTCAAAGCGGCAAAGGTAAAACCAATTCCTAATATGGTTAGGGGTTGATTATAAATAGTAATTGCAAATGCTTGACTATCACTATGTCCAAAAATAAAGGCACAAATGCTGCCAATTATCCAAAAAACTTGGAGAATGCGGTGCAAAAATGCCATGTAAATATGAATAGTTAATAAACTAACTCCAAGTGCAATACTAAAACAGGTGTAGAGAGGGGTCAGGGCGGCAATTGCAGCGGGTTGGGGATAGAATAGGACTAAACCGCTACCAATGGCAAAACACAGGGCTGCAATCATTAAACCTGTTCGATAAATTATCACACTTTGGCGATCGCTTTGGGTAATTGTAAATTCGCCAAATTGGCCTTGATATACTTCCGGTGATGATATTGTTTGTGTAGTCATATTCATATTCCTTAATAGTATAGTCTTTAGATCCCCGATTTCTTGAAGAAGTCGGGGATCTTGTTTTTGTTTTCAATGTCTCTTTCTAGCACCTAAATATAATTCTCCCACTTTTGGATCATTTAATAATTCTCTACCTGGTCCTGACATAGCATCTTTCCCTGATTCTAACACATAACCACGATCTGCCATCTCTAAGGCTTTTCTGGCATTTTGTTCGACTAAAACTATCGCAGTCCCTGATGCTTTGATTTGTTTAATTTGCTCAAATACTTGAGTTACCAAAATGGGCGATAATGCGGCGGAAGGTTCATCTAAAAGCAGTAAACTCGGTTCTAACATTAATGCTTTTCCCATTGCTAACATTTGTCTTTCTCCACCGGAAATAGTCCCCGCGCGTTGACGACGGCGATCGCTCAATCGGGGAAACATATTGTATATTTTATCTTTAAGAGGTTTTAATGGGATATTCCGCACAAAAGCCCCCATTTCTAAGTTTTCATCTATGGTTAAAGATGGAAAAACATTAGCAATTTGCGGAACATAAGACATTCCTTTGGCGACAATTTGATTTGATTTTAAACCAATTAAATTTTTCTCTTTAAAGGTAATAGTTCCAGTATGAGGTGTTAAAAGTCCAAAAATAGTTTTTACTAAGGTGGATTTACCTGCACCATTGGGACCAATGACTGTGACTAATTCTCCTGGTGCAATGTGAAAGTTGACACCTTGCAAAATATCTACATCTTTAATATATCCAGCGTGGACATTTTCTACTTTTAATAAATAGTTATTAGTCATTTGTGATTAGACATTTGTAGGGATTTGGTAATGCTTACTCCTGTCAACTGAAGCTTAAAATAGCTTATCTGTTAGCTGACCTACCCGCTCGGAAATAAATTTCCGGTCTTATAGCTAAAGTGCGTTAAAACGCACTCTAATTACCTAAAAATCAACCTTCATGTTTTCAATTGAAGAAACAAGGACACAATAGTCGGTTAAAACCGACTTTAGCTATAAGACAGGGAATAAATTCCCTGGATTCTGGATTCTGGATTCTGGAACTTCTGACTATGCTGTGATTTTTTGCAATTCTGGTCTTTCTTCTGGTAAAATCGCCTCTTCCACTGGGCAAACTTGCAGACAGATGCCACAATCTATACAGGTAGCGAAGTCAATCCAGTACCAACCTGTACCTTTAACGTTTTTCCCTGGACCTTCATGAATACAAGCTACAGGACAAGCACTTACGCAGTCAGCAACACCTTCACAAACGTCTGTAACAATGGTATGTGGCATTTTTTCCGATTCCCTCTTTTTTGGATTTTAGATTTTAGATTTTGGATTTTGGATTGATTTTGGGAAAGTTTACCAAGATTCCTATTTTTAACATCCTGCTTCAATGGTGTGTGAGCCATCGGCTTTAATCCAAGCAATTTGGGCAATGTTGCGATCGCTTGCATATTGACGAATCGCCTCTGCGTCCCTATCTCCCAAATCTATTTCTACTCTAATTAAATCAGGAGAATTACGTAATTTCTCAGCATAGGCAAAAGCCGCAGCTTCAGCGCCGGGGGTTTCTGGGACGACTAACCAATTACTAGCGGGGATATCCTGGGGTAGTTGCTGATTTAATAGGAGAATTTGGTATAAATCATCAATATTCAATTCAAAGCCGATACCGGGAATATTTTCTTTTTGGGGATGATATAAACCTAGTAATTGGTCATAACGACCACCACTTCCTAAAATCTGTGCTTGGGAATTTGTCTCACTAACTACTTCAAAAACAATGCCTGTGTAGTAGTCAATAGTTTGAATTAGGCTCAAATCAAGGATTAAAGGAAATTTGCCATCTAGTAATGCTACTAGGGATTTGAGGTTATTTATTGCCTCATGCTGGTCTGGTTCTAGATGTAAACTGCTGACTTTTTCTAAAACCTCTCGACTATCACCCCGCAAATCCAACATAATTTTAGCGCGTTGGCGGAGTTCTTCGCTCAAAGGTAAGGTATCAATAGCTATACTATCCAAGTTAGCGATCGCCCTGCGGACTTGATTTCTGATTTCCGGGGGAAAAGCATTCAGCAAAGAACGAGTAATTCCCGCTTCCCCTAAAATTAACCGCCACCCTTGTAAACCCAATGCTGTTAAACAATCTGCGACTAATAGCAATACTTCCGCATTGGCTAATAATCCCCCCGCACCCAGTAACTCCACCCCAGCTTGATAATACTCTTGCTGACGATTATGGCGGCCTTCCCAATTACGGCGGAAAACATTAGCGTTGTAATATAGTCGCTGGGGATAGGTCGCATCTGTCATGCGAGTCACCACTGTGCGGGCGATAGAAGCCGTCAATTCTGGACGCAATCCCAATTCTTCATTTTGACTATTTTGGAGTTGAATCACCATGGGACGCTGAATTGCTTCACCTGCCATGAGGGTATCCATTCGTTCCAGAGTTGAGGTGATAATCCTGTGATATCCCCAACGTTGAAATACTTGTTCTAATCTATCTTCAATCCAGCGTTTTTGCGCCACATCTAAAGGTAGTAGATCTCTTGCTCCCGCTGCTGGTTGATACACCATTATTTTTTCTTCCCACCAAACAAACCACCAAACAAACCACTTTTTCCAGACTTATCTGGTTGCTTCTCTTCAGTTTTAGAAGCGGAACTCCCTTGAGAACCACTGTTTCTAATTCCTAAAGCTTGATCTACCTTGGGTTTCCATTCCAAAGCGATTTTTTCATTAGGATCTATTTTCAGGGCATTATCAAAGTGAATTTTTGCCATTTTCAGTTGATTTTGCCGTAAATATACCATTGCGATTAAACTATGGCAACGACTATTTTTCGGCTCTAACTTTAGGGCTTCCTGTAATTCTACTTTGGACTGGGACAATTGGTTTGTTTCTAGCAAATTTTGAGCGCGACGCAGGTATTGTTCTACTGGTGAATCTTCTGGCGGTGGTAAAGTTGGGGTGGCTGGTGATTTTTGGGAAAAATTCTGAGGTTGACTAGATGGGGGCTGATTCGTTAACGCTCCTGCCACCCGCATCAGGTAAACTAGATTTAGCTCACTAATTTGAGCGATAATTTGGGATGCTTGTTGCAAATCACTAAATTGAGTTTCGGCAATTTTAGCGATCGCTTCCTGATAGGACATACTAATATTAGGCGCAGTTATCAATTGCTGGGCTAGTTCCGTCTTTAATCTGATTGCTCCTGATTGTTGTGCAAACCGTTTGCCCATTTGTGATAAAATAAACAAGTATTCAGCCCGATTGGCTTCTACCGACAGCTTTTTATAAGCCGGGTTAACTAGCTTTGCAAACAATTGATTAGCTATATCTTTTTCTAATGCACCCACTACTTTGGAACTATCTGGGTGTATCTGCCGAGCAATTTGTAAATAACGTTTACGGATTTCTGGAAATTCAGCATTAACTGGCACACACAAAATTGCGTGATGATCTATGAAATCATAGATAAATAATCCACCATCTATTTTTAACGACATCTTTATTACAAGTATTGCACCACGGTATATTCTTTCTAGAGAACTACACAAAAAAGATGATCCAATTTTGTGGGACGGGCAAGATGCCCATCCTTATATTATTAGCGGGCAAGATGCCCGCACCACAAGAAATTTTGGGATATTTTTTTAATTGGAAGTCTCCTAGTAGTCTGTCAAATTTATTTTGACGGGTTTTTGGTAGTGCGGGCATCTTGCCCGCGCAAGCGAGACGTTCAGACTACAGTCCATCATTTTTATCTTGACAAACTACTAGTTTACAGGGAATGATGGCAAGTTTGAAAGCCCTCCAGTTGTCGGCATAAAATCTAATCCTGACTAAGCATGATTTAAAATTAGATAATTTATTTAAGCTCTTATAATCATATATCCATTTATGTAAATGCCCATGAGGCGAATTTTCAGTCTCATAACCCAAAGTTTGTGAAAACGAAACAAAATACTTGTTCTGTTTGTTATTGGTTTCTGAGAATAATGAATAGAAGATAGCAGAAATTTTCTATTTGGTGAACATAATTTAGCCGATTTGGCGTGTATTTTTCGGCAATATTTAGTTCTAAATCTGGTAATTAAGTTTGCAGAAACTGACAATGAATTAACTAATCACTCCTCGATATTCTATTAACAAGCGAGGGGGAAAACGGCAACCGAGCAGTAAACAATCCCAAGCGATAATTCAAATCAAGGAGAATTCAGTCATGTCTAATTTATTTACCGCAGTATCTGTTGAACAACAAGAAATCGTAACTGGTGGAGTTGTAGTTGCTCCTGATACCACATTTAGTGAACTTCTCAACTTCAATCAAAATACTACATTATTTAATTCTCAATCTTCTGCAGGTCCAGGTGGTGTAGTATCATTGATTGGGTACGGCAATAATAATGTTGCTTCTACTTTAGATAAACGTGCTAGTCAAATATACTTCTCCTACTAATTAGTTAGCAAATAATTCTAGGATTAATTCTGCACTGTGATTCTACATAAAGAGAAAACAGCAAGGCAAATTAATATCCTAGAATAGCTCGCTAAATTCTGTCGACATTACTATCGATAGCGATTTTGTATGTAAGTAGGTCAGCTATCAGTCATGGGTTGCTTCTAAAAAAAACTTCCCACTGGTAGCTGATTCTTTATCTTCTGTCTAAGAAAAGTACAAAAATAAATTATCCAATTTTACAGAATTAAAACAAATTTTCCTCCCCCTGCTACCTGCCCTCAAATCAACAGGATATTTTTTATTTAGAACTCCCTAAACCTGTATAGAGTGCCAGAAAAATAACTGAGGTTTTATCATGTCTGAAAAAATAACAACTAAAAACTCTGACCTATTTATAGATATATCAGAAAAGGAACAAGAGTCTGTATCTGGGGGCGGATTATCTTCACCCTTTGGAATGTCTTATATGTTCTTCCAAACTACAGATATATACTCTAGGGGAATGAGTGAAGTGAATATTTCTCAAGGAAATTCTAGTGGATTTGTAAGAAATGAAGCTGAATATAGATTTTCTCAAACAACCTTTATTTTATCTTCATTGTTTGGTGGAGGAGGAGGTGGAAGTCGTCGCAGTAACCGCAGACGAGGTCGTAGCTTATTCGCAAAAATATTTAGTTTTTTGTAGCAGAGAAACAAAATCACAATCACTTCATTTTATATTCCACTATTTATATCATACAGCACTTTGTGTGACAAACTGGGACAGTTTTTATCTTGATTGGTAAGTATTCAGCTACAGCACTCGTTCATACCCATATTCCCGACTTCTGACATCAATTTATAATTTATGGACACAATAAATAAAAGAAGTCGGGGATCTTATCGTCTCACCTGAATTCTTACCTTGATTGTTCAATTTGTCTCCTTAAATATTGTACATAATTGTTAGGCAAAGTGCCAAGGCTTTACACCAATTAAATAAATATAAAAAATCAATTTAATAACAAATAAATTGGCTTATTTTTCCAACTTTATATGGTTAATTGCTAATGAAATACCAATTTGTTAAACAGCATAGTGAAGAAGACTGTGGTGCAGCTTGTTTAGCGGCAATTGCCAAATATTACGGTCAAACATTTACCATTAGTCATATTCGGGAAGCCGTCGGAACTGGGCAATTTGGAACTACCTTATTAGGATTAAAAAGAGGAGCAGAAATTCTGGGTTTTAACGCCAATCCAGTGAAAACTTCTCCAGAAATATTAGATAAAATTAATGAAGCACCTTTACCCGCGATTATTCATTGGCAAGGCAATCATTGGGTGATTTTATATGGTAAAAAAGGTAAAAAATTTCTGATTGCAGATCCAGCAGTGGGAATGCGTTATCTTTCTAAAGAAGATATCAAAGCAGCTTGGACAGATTGGTTATTATTATTAGTAGAACCAGACCCCCTTCGGTTTTTTGCTCAAAAGCAAGATAAAGAAGGTGGTTTTTGGCGTTTCTTCCGACGAGTTTGGATTTATCGTGGTATTTTATTCCAAGCTTTACCTCTCAATTTAGTCTTGGGTTTACTGTCTTTAACTTCTCCTTTTCTGCTGCAAATTCTCACCGATGATGTATTGGTTAGAGGTGACATAAAATTATTAACTACAGTAGCCATTGCTGTAGTAGTTATGAATATTATTTCTACTAGCCTTTCCTTTGTCCAGTCTAACTTAATTGCTCATTTTGCTCAACGAATGCAATTAGGTCTAGTTTTGGAATTTGGGCGGCAAATTCTGCGTTTACCATTAACTTATTATGAAACTCGTCGCAGTGGTGAAGTTGTGAGTCGGCTGCGAGATATTGACCAGATTAATCAATTAATTGCTCAAGTTGTTGTTGGGTTACCCAGTCAATTTTTTATTGCCATAATTTCCTTGGGTTTCATGTTTTTCTATAGCTGGAAACTTACCTTCGTAGCTTTAGTAATTTCTGTGGTCATGACCACATCTACCTTTATTTTCCAGCCCACATTACAACAAAAAACTAATGAACTGTTAGTTACAGAAGCGGAAACCCAAGGGGTTTTAGTGGAAACCTTTAAAGGTGCATTAACTCTCAAAACAACCGCATCAAGAAGACAATTTTGGGATGAATTACAAAATCGTTTTAATCGTCTAGCTAGGCTAACATTTCAGACGATGCAAATTGGGATTATTAATAATACATTTTCAGGTTTTGTTTCTGGTATTGGTGGCGTAGTGTTACTCTGGTTTGGTGGCTATTTAGTAATTAACCCGGCTGAAAATATCAGTGTTGGGCAATTACTAGCTTTTAATTCTATGAATGGTAATTTTATATCTTTAATTAGTACAGTTATTAATTTTGTTGATGAATTTACCCGGGCTAAAACCGCTACTCGAAGGCTGACAGAAGTTATTGATGCCACTCCAGAAGAAGAAGATAATAGTAAAAAGCCATTTGTAGAAATCTCTAGTAATGCTGATATTATTTGTACAAATTTAACTTTTCATTATCCTGGTCGAATTGATTTATTAGAAGATTTTTCTTTAACGATTCCTGGAGGTAAGAATATTGCTCTAATTGGTAAATCTGGCTGTGGTAAAAGCACCTTAGCCAAATTGATTTCTAGTTTATATCAACTGCAATCTGGTAATATCCAGATTGGGATTTATAATCTCCAAGACCTTTCTTTAGAATGTCTCCGTCAACAAATAGTTCTTGTTCCTCAAGATGCTCATTTTTGGAATCGTTCTATTATTGATAATTTCCGATTAGGAGCGCCTTATGTTAGTTTTGAGCAGATTGTTCAAGCTTGTAAAATTTCTGGTGCTGATGAATTTATAAGTAAGTTACCTGAGACATATCAAACTATTTTAGGTGAATTTGGTGCTAATATTTCTGGTGGACAAAGACAAAGATTAGCCATAGCTAGAGCCATTGTTACAGATCCAGCAATTCTCATTTTAGATGAATCTACTGGTGGACTAGATCCAGTGAGTGAAGCCCAAGTTTTAGACCAATTATTTCAACATCGTCAAGGGAAAACAACGATTTTAATTACTCATAGACCCAAGGTAATTAATCGGGCTGATTGGATTGTTTTAATAGATCAAGGTAGGTTGAAATTAGTAGGTTCTTTGGAAGATTTACGTAGCAAAACAGGAGACCATTTAGATTTTGTAATTCCTTAGTTATTATTATTTATTGCTTTTGATAATTATGCTTTACACTCATAATCAAGAATTCGATTCTCTCAGTGACAATGATAATTCACTTCCACCTATAAATCGGTGGACATCCTTAGCAGGTGTATTTCTGATTGGGACTGTTATTGCTAGTATTACTTTATCCTCATGGGTAAAATATAATGTAACAATCAAAGCTGCTGCTATTGTTCGTCCCATAGGTGAAACTCGTGTAGTCCAACCCAAGATAGAAGGGACTATTAAAAGTATTTTAGTCAAAGAAAATCAAATTGTTAAGCAAGGGGAAATAATTGCTATCTTAGATACTGATCAATTGCTAATTAAGAAAAGCCAATTAGAAGAAGGTATCAAACAAAGTAAATTACAAATAATGCAAATTTATGCTCAAAATGGGATTTTAAATAATCAAATAATGGCCGAAAAAAGAGTCGTAGAAAGAATTATCGCTGCTGCTAGAGAGGATTTGTTAAGAAATCAAAGAGAATATCAAGAACGAAGAATTAATACTGAAAATGAATTAATGACAGCGGAGGTAAATATTGAAAAAGAATTAGTAGATTTAGAAAAGGCTGAAGTTGATTTAGAGTTTGCCAAAGTAGATCGGGATCGTTATGAGAAATTATCAAAAATTGGTGCAATTGGCAACCGAGAATTTGAGCAAAAACAGCTAGTTGTCAAACAAATAAGTTTAACATTAGAAGCGGCAAAAAAAGCTGTTGATATCGCTCAAATAAAAATTAAATCTAATAAAGCTGCCATTAATCCCACTACAGCCATGGTGAAAATGGCAGAACAACGTATTGCTCAAGAAATTGCCAAAGGTGAAGCCAATATAGCAGTTTTAAATAAAGAAAGAGAAATCTTAATTCAGCGATTATTAGAAATACAAACTCAAATTAAACAATCACAAAAAGAACTTCAACAACTCGAAAATCAACGCAAAAACAGTATTATTCTTTCCACAAGTAATGGAATTATATTTAAACTAAATTTACGCAATTCTGGTCAATTTGTGCGGGCTGGTGAATCTATTGCTGAAGTTGTCCCTAATAATGCTCCTTTAGTAATTAAAGCCATGATTCCTACAGCAGAAATTAACAAAATTGCGATTAATCAAAAAGTCCAACTTCGTGTTGATGCTTGTCCTTATCCTGATTATGGAACTGCGAAAGGGATTGTTAAAAACATCGCTCCAGATGCAATTACACCTCAAAGCAAAGATTCAAATACTACAAATTCTTCTGGTATTAGCTATTTTGAAGCCGCAATTCAACCCGAAAGCTACTCATTTGGAAATAATGGTCGTCAGTGTCTACTGCAATCAGGAATGAACGCTACAGCCGAAATTATTTCTAAGGAAGAAACAGCATTACAATTTATGTTGAGAAAAGCTAGATTAATTACTGATTTATGAGTAGCAATTAAGTGTAGCAATCCTATTTGAGTTGTGATAGCGTAGCGTAGCGTGCAGATCCCCGACTTCTCTAAGAAGTCGGGGATCTGGTTGTTCGTATTTTTTATTCCCATTTACCAGAATTAGAATATCTTTACAATAGCTTTAAGTTTTTAATGCCAGATAAATGCTCCTCCTTTCACAAAAACCTTATGTCAATCTGGCACTTTTATTGGTAAGTATTTTCTATTACTTAATATCTCCTATAGTACCAGGCAATATATCTGTCACGACTCTTATTAAACCTAAATTATTGTTAAACAAACATATTTATTATGATTATATATCAACTTCATAATCTCAGTATTTTCTAATAAATTTCATGGAATTAGCGTGACACCCCCCATAGACAATAAGTTATAACTAAGAGAATCTAGGAAAAATTCAGAGGCAACAGGGAACTGGCAACTTTCTAACAGGAAAAACTCATGTTTAGAAACATGAGATTGAAATAATGACACTGTTTTTTTGGTGCTTACACATCTTTTAAAAACATCTTTTTCTTTGACAGAAGCTCTAAACTGGTGCAAATGAGTGTTTCTTATCTGTTCCCTTTGTTTGTAATTAATGGTATGAGATAGGAATCAAGACTTATCAGGAGTATACCTATTGGGACAATTATTAGATATGCAACAAGTTTCATCGGAAAAAACAATTTTAAAATTCATCGTTATTGATGATCACGAATCAGTTTTAAATGGAACAGTGGAAATATTAAGGAAAAACTATCCTAGTGCTGAATTTAATTCGGCTACAAATGCTAGTTATGCTTTTGAGCAAGTTATTAGTTACCAACCTGACTTAGTAGTTATGGATCTTTCCATACCAGAAAAACCGGAAATGGCAGCGAGGGTTGATACGGGTATTCAACTTTTGAAGGTTTTAATGGAAAATTATCCTCATTTAAATCTTGTTATTCAAAGCGCCCATGTGAGAACATTAGTCCGCATTCGTCCTTATCTTGATAATCATCAAGGAGGCTTGACTATTGCTGATAAAAGTCTTTCTACTCCAGAAATGTTAACTAGAGTTGATTGGGCATTACAGGGATTAACCCATACAAAAGACATCAAAGGAATTCACTCAGGTTTAGAGGTGAAACCAGAATGGTTGAAAGTCCTGAACTTAGCCTTTGAAGCAGGATTACAAGATAAAGCAATTGCTGAAAAGATGTGCATTTCTGAACGCATGGTACGTCATTATTGGAATAAATTACAGGACGCTTTAAATATTTATCCAGAAGCAGGCAAAAACATTCGTATTCAAACAGAAATTAAAGCTAGATCTGAAGGATTAATTGATTAATCAACTAACAAACAAATAAATAAAGTTAGTAAAATCAATAATTTGTTTTCCATAATTAAGGTTTTGAGAGTGAGATAAAAGCTTATGCAAACTCAAATTTGGAAAAAACTACAACCAGAAAATTATTTTGGTTATGGAGAAAAGTTATCAGAAAATATCATGACTATTTTGAGTCTAGTCTTGATTAGTCATTTTTTGTTAACTAGGAATTCTGCAGTTGCCTTAATACCAGCAATTTTTTTGATGGTTATTAATTGCATCAGTATCATAGCTTTATATCAATATCACCAAACTATTAAAGCTGGGATTAAATCTCGCCAAAACATGATTGAAACTAAATTTGAAACAATTCATAATGGACCTTTACAAAGTCTGGCTAGAGTTTTAAAGCTAGTTAAAGGGCAAGAATTACCAATTAATAACTTGCTACCTTTAATAGAAAAAGAACTTGAAGAACTAAATCAAGAATTACGAGGAATATCTAATTTTTGGCAACAAGAAACTCTTAATCAAGATACTAGCCTTTATCTAGGAAATAGTCTAGTCATAGATTTGCAAAACCCTTTACCTGAAATCCTCTATCAAGTCTATAGCCATACCTTAGAACGAGATTTTCCTGGCTTTAAAACCCTGAAACTAAAAATTCACAATTTTGAAACTATTAATCAAAGCAATTTGAGTATTGAAAATAAGCGCAGACTTTGCAGATTCTTAGAAGAAGCCTTATGTAATGTTGGTAAACACGCTACAGGGATCACCTGTTTGAAAGTTACTTATTCGGCTTCTAAAGAATATGCTACTCTGAGCATTATGGATAATGGTTTAGGAATTAACTCATCAAAAGAAGGTTGGGGGACAAAACAATTTAAAAATTTAGCCCAACAAATTAAAGGTGAATTTAGGCGAGTGTCCCTTTATCCTCAAGGTACTCTTTGTGAATTATCTTGGCCTTTAGCAAATTCTTTTTGGTGGCAATAAAAACTAGGAAAATTAGAAAATCTTGATATTTTGCTTTTTCTTAAATAGCTGACTGTGCCAATACTGTGCCAAGATAGAGAATCAACAACTATATTGAGCAAAAGGACAGCTAAAAAACGCCGTGCAGATTACATTTTTAGGGACTAGTTCCGGTGTACCTACAAGATCACGCAACGTTTCCAGCGTGGCACTGAGGTTACCACAACGAGCAGAATTGTGGTTATTTGACTGTGGGGAAGGAACTCAGCATCAAATTTTGCGGAGTGATTTAAAAGTTAGCCAACTATCCCGAATTTTTGTCACCCATATGCACGGTGATCATATTTTTGGCTTAATGGGATTGCTTGCCAGTTGCGGTTTAGCAGGTAATGTAGACAAAATTGATATTTATGGTCCACCAGGATTAAACGAATACTTACAAGCCGCTTCCCGTTACTCTCATACCCATTTTTCTTACCCCATTAAAGTGCATACTGTGCAGTCGGGGGTAGTTTATGAAGATGATGAATTTACAGTTAGCTGTGGTCTTTTACATCACCGCATTCCTGCTTTTGGCTACCGAGTAGCAGAAAAAGATAGAACCGGACGCTTTGATATAGACAAAGCCAAAGCCTTAGAAATTCCTTCAGGTCCAATTTATGGACAACTCAAGCGCGGTGAAACAGTCACCCTGGCAGACGGAAGAGTAATTAATGGCAGTGAATTATGTGGTTCCACAGAAATTGGTCGGAAAATTGCCTATTGTACAGATACAGTTTATTGTGATGGTGCAGTACAATTAGCACAAGATGCAGATGTGTTAATTCATGAAGCAACGTTTGCTCATCAAGATTCAGAAATGGCTTTTCAGCGGTTACATTCTACAACCACAATGGCCGCGCAAACAGCATACATTGCCGGAGTTCGCAAACTGATTATGACACATTTTAGCCCCCGCTATGCTCCAGGTAATACCATTGAATTAAAAGACTTACTTAAAGAAGCAAAGGCAATTTTTCCGAAAACAATTATGGCTCATGATTTTATGGTTTATGATGTCCCTCGCAGACGAGAAATTGAATCCAGTGTGAGTGCCTAATTTCACTATAATTTTCATCTATTCCCAATTTATCACCCTCTAACTAATATATGAGCAATATTCCCCAAATTGGCCAACCTGCACCAGATTTTTCGACCCCAGACCAAAACAATAATTTAGTTAATATTGCCGATCTAAATCAGTGGCTAGTTCTCTATTTTTACCCTAAAGATAATACACCTGGCTGCACCACAGAAGCTCAAGACTTTACAGAATTATCCTCAGAATTTACTACAGTAGGCGCGAAAATTATCGGCGTTAGTCCCGACTCTGCCGCATCTCATTGTAAATTTATTGACAAACACAATTTATCAATTACCCTCTTAACTGATCCTAAACATCAATTAATAGAAGCTTATGGTGCATGGCGTTTAAAGAAGTTTATGGGTAAAGAATATATGGGGGTTGCCCGTTCCACCTTCCTGATTTCACCTAATAAAAGCATCGCCTACGCTTGGCCGAATGTCAAAACAAAAGGTCATGCTGAAGCTGTACTTAAAAAAATCAAGGAATTAGCAGCTATTTAAACTTTTATCAAACAGGAGTCAGGAGTCAGGAGTCAGGAGTCAGAATAAATGCAACCTGCGAGAACATTTGAAGATTTAATAGTTTGGCAAAAAGCACATCAATTTGTGTTAGAAGTATATCAGATAACTGGGAATTTTCCTAAATCCGAAATATATGGACTCGCTTCTCAATTTAGACGCGCATCAATTTCTATTCCTGCAAATATCGCTGAGGGCTTTAAGAAAAAAGGAGATTTAGATAAAGTAAGATTTATGAATATTGCACAAGCTTCTCTGGAAGAATGTAGATACTATCTTATTCTCACAAAAGATTTAGGATATGCTAATACATCAGAATCAATGTTAAAACTACAAGAGGTTAGTAGATTATTAGATAGTTATGCAAAAGCTATTCTCAACAATTCTACCTCCTAACTCCTAACTCCTGACTCCTGACATCCTATTATTTGTATTATGGTTCAGTTCATCCAAGCACAAAATATAGGCATTGCCTATTTAGAAGAAAGATTTAGTTTAGAACAAACCGACAGTGAAGCGTTTTTTCCTGAATGGTGGGAACATTTGCCAGAAATTTCTGATTTAGAAAAGCAATATCTAGACAGAGTAAAATTTCATTTTCTCCGATTGGTTAAACATCCTCCTTTATCAGAAGAAACCGTAAAGTTAGTTGTTTTATCTCCCTTACTCAGTTTAGCTGGATTTTATGATGAACCTTTCTTGATTAGAAGTGAATCATCAATAGAAATTGCCGTCGAAAATGAAGACGAAGTTATCAGAGGCAGAATTGATGTTTTAGTGATTCAGCAACAATTATGGTTATTGGTAATTGAATCTAAAAAAACTGCTTTTTCCCTTGCACAAGCCATACCTCAAGCACTTACTTATATGCTGGCTAATCCTCATCCTGATTATCCTGTATATTCATTAGTCATTAATGGAGAAGATTTTCAATTTATCAAACTGCTGCAAAAAGATCAACCTAGATATGCTTTGTCAGACAGATTTACTTTGTATCGTCGAGAAAACGAACTTTATCAAGTTTTCCGAATCTTAAAAAAACTAAGTCAAATTTTGAATTAACTCTGAATTAATTATGTCCAGTCGTCCTATCTATCTCGATTGTCATGCTACTACCCCCGTTGATGAAAGGGTAATGGCTGCTATGATTCCCTATTTTACCGAAAAGTTTGGTAATGCGGCGAGTATTAGCCATATTTACGGTTGGGAATCGGAAGCTGCTGTTAGACAAACACGGGAAATTTTAGCAAAAGCAATTAATGCTACCCCCGAAGAAATTGTTTTTACCAGTGGTGCAACAGAAGCAAATAATTTAGCTATTAAAGGTATTGCTGAAGCTTATTTCCAAAAAGGTCAGCATATTGTGACTATTGCCACGGAACATAAAGCAGTTTTAGATCCTTGCGAATATTTAAGAAGTCTTGGTTTTGATATTACAATTTTGCCAGTACAAAAAGATGGACTAATTGATTTAAATCAGTTAGCAAAAGCTTTGCGTCATGATACAATTTTAGTATCTGTAATGGCTGCAAATAATGAAATTGGGGTTTTACAACCAATAGCCGAAATTGGAGAAATGTGCCGGCAAAGGCAAATTATTTTGCACACAGACGCAGCCCAAGCTATTGGTAAAATCCCTTTAGATGTAGAAGAGATGAATATTGATTTAATGTCTCTCACAGCCCATAAAGTCTATGGACCAAAGGGAATTGGGGCTTTATATGTCCGCAGACGTAACCCTAGAGTTAAACTTGCTTCCCAACAACATGGGGGAGGACATGAAAGAGGAATGCGTTCTGGGACTTTATACACACCGCAAATTGTCGGTTTTGGTAAAGCTGTAGAAATTGCTGATTCAGAACAAGAAACCGAAAATCAACGATTAACAGCATTAAGAGCAAGATTGTGGCAACAGTTATCTACTGTCGGGGGAATTCATGTAAATGGACATCCTCAAAACCGATTAGCAGGAAACTTAAATATTAGTGTGGAAGGTGTAGATGGTGCAGCACTTTCATTAGGGTTACAATCAACAGTAGCGGTATCTTCGGGTTCTGCTTGTTCTTCTAATAATGTTGCCCCTTCCTATGTGTTGAAAGCATTGGGACATTCGGATAAATTAGCTTATGCTTCTATGCGATTTGGGATGGGGAGATTTAATACAGTTGAGGAAATTGATCAAGTTGCCAACCAAGTAATTTCTACCATTCAAGGTTTAAGAAGTGCTTCAGTAGTTAGTTGTCAGTAGCAATTATCAGTTAATTTGTCAAAAATCTGCCAGAGTTGTTATATTCTGTAAACTTAGGTTTGAGTTTACTTTCAGACAAGTATCAATTAACATATTTACTAAGTGGACTTTTTATGTCCTTTTACCCACAGGTTAAAGAATTTTTTCTCGGTAAATCCTTACCAACAAGCGAGGCAATATCTGATGGGGTGTTAGCTTTTAAACCTCCAGAATCGAAAAATGCTCGGCTGACTTTGTTGTATTTAGGAGTAATTTTGGGATTCATGTTTGTAGGTATCACTTACTTGGCAAACATTTATCATATTGTTCCCGGAGAAGGACAAACAGTAGTTTCTCTTTTGGGGAGAGCAATTTTGGGAACAGGGCCTGTTTACTATTTCCTGCAAGTTGTTACCCTGTTGGTTTTGATGTTAGCTGCTAATACCAGTTATGCAGATTTTCCCAGACTGTGTTATTTTTTAGCCAGAGATGGATTTTTACCCCGCCAATTGTCTCTATTAGGCGATCGCTTGGTCTACTCTAACGGGATTATTCTCCTTAGTACCTGTGCAGGAATTTTAGCCATTATCTTCAAAGGTCAAGTTAACGCCATTATCCCTCTCTACGCAGTTGGTGTATTTACTTCCTTTACCTTATCGTTCAGTAATTGAGCCAATTGTAGATTTTATTGGTCAGTTCCAGGAAAGTCACTCAGGTGTTTTCACAACTATCATTATTCCCGTTTTTGTCCCTCGAAATTGGTGGGATAGTATTTTACATAACCAAACAACTTTGTTTTTGAAGACTGCTTTACGAGCAAACAAGAGTCGTATTGTCACAACTGTTAGATATTACTTGTGATTATTGGTAATTATCAATGATCAATTTTTTAAAACCTCCGTTCAAACTCAATTACAGCCCGGGTATCATCAGTTAAATTAGTGGAAGAACGAAGACGAAATTGATTATTTATCCGGTAATTAATCCCCCATTGTAAAGGATCATTTGCTGTTAAAATCTTAATAGTAGAAAGGGAAAATTTCGGAGAAATATCAATTCCGGCTTCTAAAGCTAATTCTAAAGATGAGTTATTTCTTCCCGCTTCTGGTCTTTCCGAAACAATAGTCGGAAATATCCGCAATTCACTTAAACCAAAAGCATCACCAATTTCATTAAATGCACCTTGGAAATTACTGAAAACAGCCGAACTAGCAATATTAATTAAACCCAGATTACTGTCACTACGTCCTTGATTGTCAATAAGTCCACCTCCTAACAAAGTGACAATTTGTGTTTGTGAACGAGAAGGATTACTTTTTAGTTGTAAGTTATCATTAATTTGACTAGCTAAACCATTAATACTGGCTTCAACTCGGACTGTTTCCAACCCGGCTAAACCTGTAGAACCTTGTCTGCTAATATCACTATTTTGAGTTACATCTAGAATCTTCGCAAATAGCCGAATATCCAAATTAGGATCACGGGGTTGACGAGGGCTAAAAGTAGCGGTGTGTTCATGACCTTTTGCTAAATTTAATTGGGTAGTAAACAAATTTACTGCACCTTTATTTAACTTAATAGTTCCTTCTGGTATCGGTTCAACTAAAGAACCGTTAACAATTAGATCTCCAGAAGCTTGAAATTTAAAAACTGGTGATTTGACAATTTGGATATTTCTACCTAATTTTAATCCTAAATTATTTAACCTAGTAATTTTATTTTCTGGATCTGGTTTGTTTTGGTTGCCAATTTTATTAGCTGCTGAATTCTCATCTGGAGATTCTGTTAACAATACTTGACCATCAAATAATTCTATATTACCGCCAATTATTGGTTTCAGCACAGAACCAGTAATTTCTAAATTACCATTAGCACCTCCTTGATATAACCCCTTGAGATTTAAAACTAATTGTTTTAAAGTCACAATTAGCGGCACATCTATTTTGGTATCTCGACTATTAAAAATTGGCAATTCTCCAGCAGCTTGAATATTACCATCACTAAATTTACCTTCGAGACTTTTTATAAACACACGGGTTAAATCAAAAATTGCTTTACCATTCACATTGGTTAACTTTCCTGGTAAGGCTGAGGATCTAAAAGTAGCATTATCGAGAGAAGCAGTTCCTTTAACGAAAGGTTGTTGTCGAGTTCCCCGAACTTTTAAATCTAATTCCCCTTGTCCTTTTTCAAAAGATATCTCATTAGTAAACAGATTGAGAATTGTTAAACCTTCATTTTTGACATTGATATCTAAGGTAATTTGATTACTGTTTGATTTTTCAGAAGCAAAGGGCAAAGTATAGGGAATACTACCATTAATATTTGCAGGTTCAGTCCCTACTCCCACTCCCGTTACTTTACTACCAAAATTTAAACGTCCGTTAGCATAACTAAAACTAGTATTAGCTGATTCCACTGATTTCTGATCAATTGTTCCTTCTGTAATGCTTAATTCTCCTCTAGCTTGAGGATTGATAATACTCCCAGCTATTGCTGCGGTAATATTCAGCTTACCGCCAATTCCCAGTGGCAGTTTCACCAAATTATTTAGTCGCTGAATGGGAAAGTTTTCGATTTTCAATTGACCTGATTGCGCCTGACCACCAATGTTACCTGTAAAGGCAATTATTTTTTGCTGAGATTGAATTCGTAAAGGTCGGAACCGGAAAATTCCTTCTTCAAAACTACCTTTAGCTATGACTTGTTCCGCACGATAAAAGCGGCTTGGTTCTGTTGATTTACCCCAGGTGAAGTTTTCTCCTTGGAGGTTAAATTTTATCCTGGGTTCGTCCGTTGTGGCAGTATTAATAAAAATATTCCCATTCAAAATCCCCTTTAAGTCTCTTAAATCTGGGATAGGTTTAGCCGTAGACCGTTGTTGTTGTTGGGTAGTTAGTAGGGTATCAATTTCTGATAACCGTTGGATTTGGGTCAATAGAGACTCTAAAGGTAATCCTTGGGAGTTGGTGGTTAAGTCCGCAGACTTGCCGTAAGTCGGTGCTTTTAAACCACGTTGGAAGTCTTCCATATCAAAGATTTGAGCCGCATTCAAAAAGTCTTGAATGTTGCCTTTTTCAATGTTGATTTTTGCTCGCAGTTGCGGTTTTTTTGCCCACGGTTTGATATTGGCATCAAAGCTATATCTGCTTTCACCTTTGCGAAGTTCGCTATCACGAAGGACGAATGTATTGTTATCATAGCGCAGTTGTGTCCTAAAGCGATCGCCTTTAATCCGGCCAAGTTCGGGTTTTTCAATGGCTATATTTCCTGCTGTGGCAAATGTCTGCGAATTAATTTGCAAATTTGCTGTTAATAATCCTCTCACTCCTCCCGGACTTAAAGGAGTATTTGCTGGTACAGGTATATTTAAAGCTTTTAATGGGAAATTAGCCACATTCACACCCCAGTCAGATCCCGTTGCTGCACCTGATAGCAATGCTTGTTGCCACTGAACTAAAAACGATTTGGGGCGATTGTTACCATCTAAATTAATTGCTATCCGTTCCTTTACACCTGCAACATCTAAACTTAACCCCTGTCCTGATCCAGAATTCACATTACCAGTCAATAATGGTTCAAAAGCAAATTCCTGAACTTGGAAATTCCGTAACCCCAACTTACCTATAATATTTGGTGCAGTGGGTTTTCCTGTCACTTGTCCGCTAAAATCTAAGTTGCCAGCAATATCCGCAGTATCAGGTAGTTGCACTGGCAACCGTTGCAGACTATAATTTTTTGCCTGAACATTAAAATTTAATTGCGTAATTTCTGGGATACCTGCTTTCTTAGCATTAGCTAATAAATAACCTTTCATAGTGAGCGAAGTCGAACTATTAGCTTGAAAGTTAGCATTATTGAAACTATCAACAGTTAGCTTTTCTCCATTCCACCCGATATCAGCTTGAATAGGTGAATCAAAACCTCGTAAACCTTGACTAAAGCGCACCTGACCAACAGCAGCCACATCTGCTAATTTAGAAGAAGTCACATTTCCCGATATTTGCAACTTTCCTCCCAACTGTCCTTTTAACTGCTGATTGAAAGGGTTTAATTGTAAACCTGAAGTAGCCAACAATGCTTGATAATTACCATTACTAAGTTGAATAGAAGAGGCTGTAACTGTACCACTTGGTAATTTCAAGCTGCCTTTTCCCTCCCCTTGAATAGTTTCTGGTTGGAACGACTCGACCGAACCAGTTACTTGCAACTGACCGGCTATATTTCCTTGGAATTGTGGTGGTACAGATGCTAACTTTGTCAGGGGGACATTTTCCGCTTGAATTTTCGCCTGATAGCGACCTTCTGCAACTTGAATATTAGCAGCTTTAATTCTCCCTCCACCAACAGAGAGGAATCCTTCACCTGTTCCAGCAAAGGTTTTGAGGTTAAAATTTTCCCTATTACCGACAATAGTGAAATTACCTGCGAGGAGATTATTTAAAATTGGGTTAGCCTGTTTTAAAATTGTTCCTAAACGTAAATCTTTCCCAACTAATAAAGTTGTAAAATTTTGGTCTTGTAACTTAATTTGCGAAATATTAACTGTGCCACCAGCAATGTTGATATTGGCATTTTTAGGAATAATCGTCTCTATTTGAAATGGTGAAGAATTTCCTGCTAATTGCAAATTACCGTTAAATTCTACCCCAGCTAGCGAAATATTTTCCTGCTGTTTTTGGTCAACAAAAGATGTTAATTTAATCTTGCTAGATTGAGCCGAAGCCTGCCAACGCTTGCTATCATGACTATAAATACCACTACCATTCACTACACCTCCACCAACAGTTGCAACTACATCACGAAAAGAAACTGTGCGGTCAGGATTAATAATACTTGTCCCTGTTACTGGGTATTGGGCTTGAGGAGCTTGCCATTTAACGAAAGTGTGGGTATTATCAGCTACACCTTTTATTTCTGCGGTGGCTGTGATCATGCCAATGGGGAATCCTGTTTTGATATTATATACTTGAGCGATCGCATCCCCTGGCATATTTTCCGCTCGGAGTTGAAAATTCAGTGCAGATACTTTACCAAGTTTAATAATTCCCCCGCCTTTAACCTCACCCCCATAGGTAGTTTTGCCTTGAATATCCGTAATTCTCAGGAGAGATTTACTACTAATAAGCTCAAATTTACTACTAACTTTCCCAAAATCAACTTGATCAATTCGAGCAGTTTTCAACGTCCTCACATTACCAGATAGCACTGGTTTAGTAGTTGCTCCCATTAGCTGCAAATCGGCTTGAGCTATACCACTCACAGGAAATGGTAACTTTACCTTTAAAGTTGCTTGAGCATTGGCCAAACTTACCGCATTCACACGTGCTTTTAAATTAAACCCTGCTTGTTGATCAATAGTCCCCGATGTTGTGAACGGGATTTGTCCGTAGTTTGTGACTATATGATCTAATTTAATTACCAGTCCATCAAAAATGAGATTTCCCTGACTATGATTGAATAATTCGGGGATTTTTGCGATTTGTAGTGTTACCCCTTCCATCATAGCATTGCCATAGAGTAAGGTTTTCTGCTTTGGTGTTATCTTAATTCGCAAATCACCATTTACTCTCCCACTTTGTAAAGTCAGTGGTAAAGTTACAAGCCGAGTAATATCTGCGGACAGGAGATTTTGCCCTCGCACTCGAAAATCCCCTGCTAAAACTTTCTGAGGAATTAAATCTCCGACAATGGAAATATCACCCCCACTTACTGCCTTAGCAGCCAAGTCTAATTTAATTAGTTTATTTTGATTTAAGAGTTGAGCAGTTCCATTAATCCCAGAAAATTTTACAGGAACTTGTAAAGAAAAATCTCCCCCCATTTTTCTCGGTACTAATACCAAATTTGCATCCCGAAACCGTAACTTATCCAAATCAGTTTTAATCAATCCCTTACCAGTAGCTGGGGTGATAGTAGTCGTTAACCAGCGGGCTTGGGGATCTTGTTGAACATAAACATCTGGATTAATTAAAGTTACATCTAATCGGAGATTGCGGTTAATAACTAACTTCCAAATATCAAAACCTACATCTACTGCTTTGATATTTGCCCTATCTGGATCTGTGGCTGTAGCGGGAATCTCAGAAGCGGCAAACTGAACGCCAGTCAGGGAAAAGGACTGAACTGCTCCCAGTTTTACCGGACGGTTGAGAGTAGTAGTCAGACTTTGGGTAGCTAATGGTACTAGTTCCTGGTAAATAAAATTCTGCAATCGCCAAATACTGAAAATAATTCCTATTAATAGCAAAGCACCTACACCTAAACAACTACGGTTCAATATCATTAACCATAAAAGCCTAGGCCCAGAATCAGCGGGGCGAGAATTTTGACTAGGAGAGTTAGACATAGGTTTTCACTCTTGGATTACCAGATATCTGGAAGAATACAAAATACTAATTTTGACATAATTTTACGTTTAACTACTAGTAGTTTGTTGTAGTGTGAGCGTCTCGCTCACGCGGGCAAGATGCCCACACTACTGTAGTGTCTTGCTGACCCGTATTTAATTTTCACCAGATGTCTATTAGAGTATAGCCGGATGATGGCAAAAATTACAGCTAGGTTTTTGGCAAAATTAGATAACTATATCTTTTGGTCTATGCCTGATTTCCCGCAATCACACAAAAATTATTAGAGATTTTCCCGAATGTACAACCTAGAACTTTAAGATAAATTAGAGAACTAATCAATCAAGGGATGGATAATGCGTGTTTTTGTACTGATTTTCAATGCTGGTACTGATAATGAAGGAATTCACAGCATTCGGATTAGCAATGCCCAAGGTTTAGAAGGTAATAAAATCCTCATGTTTGAATCAGAGGACGATGCCACCCGTTTTGCTTTAATGTTAGAAGCTCAAGACTTCGCTATCCCGACAGTGGAGATGATGAATGCTGATGATGTTCAGGAATTTTGCCAAAGCACTGGCTATACTTGGGAAATTGTGGCTGAAAACAGTGAATTAGTAATTCCACCCGAAACGAACGTGGAACAAACTGATTGGCAAGCCCAAGCACAAATAGAGGATGCTGATAAAAACTTCTTCCCTACCAGTCTATCTGCCCCAGAAAGTGTTAATTCTGATTTAGACAGTATTCGTCGTCAACTGGAAGGTTTATTGTAGTTTGTTATTAGTTATTAGTTA
>NZ_VIKZ01000033.1:61682-66522 GCF_009711985.1 Dolichospermum sp. UHCC 0260
ACAACTAACAACTAACACAGTATACACAAATGACAAATTTCCAGGAACGCGGGCATCTGCTCACCGAACAAGTTAATCCCCATAGTCTCAATTTAGACCAACTCAACTCTTTAGAGTTGGTAGAATTATTTAATAGCGAAGACCAAAAGGCAGTAGCAGCAGTAGCAGCGGCTAAAGTTCAGTTAGCAGCAGCTATTGACCTCGCAGCAGAAAAACTGCGTCAAGGTGGCCGTTTATTTTATGTGGGTGCAGGGACAAGTGGCAGATTAGGAGTATTAGATGCTGCCGAGTGTCCACCTACTTTCTGTACTTCCCCAGAATTGGTACAAGGGATTATTGCTGGTGGTGCGGGAGCATTAGTCCGCAGTTCCGAGGATTTGGAAGATCGAGCGGAAGATGGGGAAACTGCGATCGCGCAACGACAAATCACGCAACTGGATGTAGTCGTCGGCATCACGGCTGGGGGAACAACGCCTTTCGTTCACGGTGCCATTAATGCAGCGCGTCAACGGGGGGCTAAGACTATTTTTATAGCCTGTGTTCCCACAGAACAAGTCGGTATTGAAGTTGATATTGATATTCGTTTATTGACAGGACCAGAAATTTTAGCTGGTTCTACTCGCTTAAAAGCGGGGACGGTGACAAAATTAGTGTTAAATACCCTTTCGACTGGGGTAATGGTTAAACTAGGTAAAGTGTATGGGAATCGCATGGTTGATGTCGCTGTCACGAATCAAAAATTACATGATCGCGCTTTACGGATCTTACAAGACTTAACTAGTTTAAGTCGAGAAGCAGCCGGGTTTTTACTAGAACATAGTGGTAAATCGGTTAAATTGGCATTATTAATGCACTGGACTGGTTTAGACCAAGAATTTGGGAAACAACTACTAGCCAGCCATCAAGGCAATCTTCGACTGGCTGTAACTAGCTGTCAACCAGACATAAAAGCCAAGAATAAGAAAAGTCAGGAATAATTCAATCTAAATTCTGATTCGGTGACGAACTGTTTTTTTCGGGCTACGCATCTTTTAAAAACATCTTTTTTTTGACAGAAGCTCTAAACTGGTGCAAATGAGTGTTTCTTATCTGTTCCCAGTTAAGAGTTTCCTTCTTTTGTAATTTATGTGATTAGGTACTAATTTAAAGTTGTCTGACTACAGGTTTACCGTCAATAACTTCACCAACAAGCACGATATCTGCACAATTGACGAAAATGCCATTTTCCAAAACACCAGGAATATTATTCAGGGTTTTTTCCAGGTTTACAGGGTCATCAATGCTATCGAATGTGACATCCAAAACCATGTTACCTTGATCAGTGATCACAGGTCCGGCTTTTCTCACACCCATCCGCAATTCTGGCTTACCACCAAGTGCTTTAATGGCATTAGTGACGGGGGTAAGTGCCATAGGGATGACTTCAACTGGTACAGCGAAACTAGAACCCAAGCGCTCTACTAACTTACCACCATCAACGACGACAATAAACTGTGTTGCTAGGTAATCTACAACTTTTTCGCGGGTATGTGCCGCACCACCACCTTTAATCAAGTTTTTGTGGGGGTCTACTTCATCTGCCCCATCTATGGCAATATCAATATGGTCTACAGCGTCTAAAGTGGTGAGGGGAACGCCATACTCTTTTGCTAACACTTCTGATTGAAATGAGGTGGGGATACCGACAATATCTTTGAGTTCCCCTGATTTGAGGCGTTCTCCTAAATACTGAATGGTGTAAGCTGTGGTTGAACCTGTACCCAAACCAACTATTGAACCGGATTTTACTAAATTGGCCGCCGCTTTGCCAACTTCTTGCTTCATCAATTTAACTGGATCTGCTGGTATGGACATTCTTTAACTCCTGAACAATTAAGGCTATAGAAAATACTATCACAGCCAACTATATTATAAAATTGGTAATGAGAATTTAGAATTTAGAATTTAGAATTTAGAATTGAGGATTGAGAACTAAAACTCCCTTGATTTTTGATTTCTGAGCGAAATTTTGGATTTTATTTACAGACAATTTGTTATAAAGATAAAGGTTTATCAATTATATTTAAAAAATCTTTATTTTTAATTATCTAGAAAATCAGCAACTTCAATTATGCAATCACCGTCAATATTAGTAATACAGTTATAAAATAATAGTCGCAATGAAAAAATTACTAGGGATATTGACTTTAATCACACTGCTCGAAAATTCCCCAATTATTGCCCAAGAACAATCACCAGATCCAATACCTGTTACTAGTTCAGAGTATATACAAAAGGTAGTTGATTCTAAGTTAATGGATAACCTTCCCGATGGTAAATTTTATCAGGATAAGTTAATTAGTCGTGCAGAATTAGCATCAATTTTAGTGAAGGCATTTTATTTAGATAAACGGGCTATTATTCCTGAGAAAAAATCTCTATTTATCCCTGATGTTCCTCCTTCTCATTGGGCATATAAAGATGTTCAGATAGTTTTGAAAACTGATATTATGAAAGGTTATCGAGGAAATCTATTTTTCCCCAATCAAAGGGTTACTAGAGCCGAAGGTTTAGCGATTTTTGCCCAAGCTTATGGGGTTTTCCAATTTTCTGAGCAAACCGTTAATAAAATTCTTTCATTACATCCAGATGCTATAAATATACCTGATTGGGCTAGGAAAGCTATCGCTACAGTCATTGCTGAAGAATTTGTGAATATGGATACACAAAGTAATATTTACCCACAACACCCCATGACAAGAGGAGATTTAGCTTATGTGCTGAGTAAGTATTTACAACGTCAACAGCAGGAATCAGAAACACCTGTAATTCCCAGTATTTCTCCATTTTAAGCCAAAAACTTGTTTACACAGCGAACAAACATTTCCACACCTATTGGTAAAGCCGTTTCATCAAAATCAAATCGGGGATGATGATGAGGATAATCTAATTTTTTCTCTGGATTTGCAGAACCAAGAAAAAAGTAACAACCGGGAACTTCTTGCAAGAAAAACGACATATCTTCCCCACCCATTGTTTGACACTCAGGAACGATACCAATGGGGGTTTCTATCACTTCCTCTGCAACTGAACGAACTAATGCTGCGATTTCCGCATCATTGATAACCGGTGGATAAAGATGAATATAATCTAAGTCATAATTTGCACCGTGACTTTGACAAATTCCCTCAACAATTTGTTGAATGCGTTCTTTAAAAAAACCTGCTAAATCAGGATTAAAATATCTCACTGTCCCACCCATTCTTGCGGTATCAGCAATCACATTAACTGCTGTGCCGGCGTGGAGTTCTCCCACTGTCACCACAGCCGCATCAATGGGGTTAATATTACGGGAAACAATAGTTTGTAAAGCATTGACTATTTGCGCCGCTATCACGATAGAATCTACTGTTTGCTGAGGAATTGCCCCATGTCCACCTTTACCAAAAATGGTGCAGCGAAACAATTCTACAGCGGCCATTAATGCCCCAGCGCGGACTCCCACAGTTGCCAATGGCAGATTATTCCATAAGTGTAAACCGATAATGGCATCAACATCAGGGTTCTTCAATACACCTGCTGCGATCATCGGTTTTGCCCCACCGGGACCTTCTTCGGCGGGTTGGAAGATAATTTTTACTGTGCCACTAAAGTCTTGTCGGTGTTGATTGAGGTAATATGCCGTACCCAGAGCGATCGCTGTATGTCCATCATGTCCACAAGCGTGCATCACACCATCATGTTGAGAACAATAGGGAACTTCATTCTCTTCTTGAATAGGTAAAGCATCCATATCCGCCCGTATTGCTAATACTTTACCATGCCCAGATTTTTCACCTTTAATAATCGCCACAATTCCCGTTTCTGCAATACCTGTTTGATGTGCAATTCCCCAACTTTGTAACTTTTCGGCAATAAACTCAGCGGTAATCTTTTCCTGAAAACCTAATTCTGGTTTTTGGTGAATTTGTCTTCTCCACTCTACTAATTGCGGTTGCAAAGCCCGAATTGCTAACCGCACATTTTTAAGATTTACCGTTGAAGCCAAAGGAAATGTAGAAACCATATTTATCAATTAAAAATTAACAATTAAAAAACTCTTCCCCATTACCCATTACCAATTACCCATTAGCTACAATATATTTCCCAATCTAAAGCCGCAGCAACTTTTGCAAGTTGTTCCAAATCTCTGGGATTTTCTAGATAGGGAACACAACCTAAAACGGGAATATTTGTCAATGATTGAATTAACTCTGGTGGTGTTAAATCAGCAATTTCTTCCTTGGTGCGGGGTTGGGTGCAATTAAGAATAATTCCGCGCAGATTGATTTTATGTTGCCTAGCTAATGCTACATTAGCAACAGCCTGAGCGATCGCCCCCAATCTGACCGGCACCACCAAAAAAGTCTGTAATCGCCATTCACCCGCCAAATCAGCCACCGTCAACTCATCAGTAATCGGTGAACCCAAACCTCCCAAAGATTCCACCAACACAAAATCACGTTGTTTCTGCAAAGCCAACAAAGTTCGCCAAACTATCGCTAAATCAATTTGACGATTTTCCTTAGCCGCAGCTATGGGAGGGGCTAAAGGGGCTTGAAAATACAAAGGTGTAATTTCTTCTGGTGACTGTTCCAAATTAAACAGAGTTTGGTACAGTTCCCTATCACCCAACCCCGATTGAATTGGCTTCATCATCCCCAAACTACGCTGGGGATAATATTTTTGCCAATAAGCGGCTATTGCTGCTGTGATAACAGTTTTACCAGCATCCGTATCAGTTCCCGCAATCAGTAAAGTATTCAACAACGTTTTTTGCTAAAAATGACAACTTAATTTGCTTCTTTTCTTGACACTCCCC
>NZ_VIKZ01000034.1:0-8815 GCF_009711985.1 Dolichospermum sp. UHCC 0260
GGGCATCATACTGACCCTATCTAATAATGCTCTATCCATATTTCACTCCTTTTAATTCCCAAAACATCGTTACCAGGTTCAACCGAATAACGATGTTTAACGAAAATTGTCTTAACTTTGCGCTACAGGTTCTTTCGCCAAAAACTTTTCCACCTTAGTCAAATCATCAGCAGTTTGGGAAATCTCCTCAAACTGCCAAAAAATATACTACCCTAAACTGCCTCATTCCGCAATCTTTGTAACAATTCTTCACGGGATAAATTACCCAAAGCAAGAAGTAACTGAGTGCGTTCAGAAATAGGAATATTAGCAATCTTTTCCACCAAACCAGATAACTCAGCATCTAAACTACCAAAACGCCCTTCCAGAAGAGAAGTTATAAAATAAAGTTCTGCTTCTAACTTACCTTCTTGCTTTCCTTCTTGCTTCCAGTCTTCTATTTGTTGTAAATAAGCCGGTGATAAGTTCATAATTACTTCCTCTTCTTCCCTACTTAAATTATCTCTCAATTCTAAATTCTTGCGCCAGTCCGCTAAAATTTCTAACAAATTCTCTCGAAAAGGGTTATTTTCTGGTAACTCAGTTAACTCCTCAACTGCTCTTTTTTGTGTTCCTCCTTTCCCCAAAACTCTCAACCATAATGTATCCTCATTTTCTGGTAATTGATGAATCACAACTATTGCTGTTTTCAGAATATTCGGCAGAAAATAAACACCTTTAACCCAATCTTCTACAATTTCATTTGCGCCTAAACCCGCAATCATCCGAGATGAAAAAGTTGGTGTTAAAATCCATAAAATCGGTAATTCTGATTCAGCAATATTTCTGGATTCGCGTTTTGCTTTCCTAACTACATCACCATGAACGGCATATAATTTAAGTAAACAACTGCGAATTTCTATTTCTGATGGTGGATTGCGAAAAGGCTCAAATAAACATTGAGTTTTAGCCATCTTCCCTAATAAACCTAAAGGGAGATTTTCCTGAGTTTGATCAGAAAATGGTTCAAACCAAACATCAATTTCTTGAACTTCACTTTTAACCTTTTCGCTTTTTTTAATCGTTCCTAGAGGTGTTAATAATTCCTCCAGATATTCCTTAGCGAATTGATCATGAGATTGTCGAGTCATTATATGTTAGCCAAATTTTTTATTAAATTGTTGCTTAACCTGTTCATAAATTTCAAGAGTAATTAGAGATATACTATTCTCTTGAGCATAGGTTTCAATCTTTTTGCGAGCAAACGGACGGACAAAGAAAGGAATTTCTTTGAGCTTAACTTCAGCTTCAGCAGTCCATTTAATTTGTTCACTCATAGATTTTTAGGAGTTTAATTTCAATATAAAGATTTGGATTGATGTACTAGGTTTTAGATCCCCGACTTCTTGAAGAAGTCGGGGATCTTGTTGTTCACTAATTAACCTTGAGCTACAGGTTCTTTCGCTAAAAACTTCTCCAACTCAGTCAAAGCATCAGCATCAACCTTAGTCTGCATTGGACAGAATTTAGGTCCACACATTGAACAAAACTCAGCGGTTTTATAGATATCTGCTGGTAAAGTTTCGTCGTGATATTCCTTCGCTCTTTCGGGGTCTAAAGATAACTCAAATTGACGATTCCAGTCGAAATTATAGCGAGCTTTAGAAAGTTCATCATCTCTATCTCTAGCACCAGGGCGATGTCTAGCAATATCCGCAGCATGAGCCGCAATTTTATACGCAATTAAGCCATTACGCACATCTTCAGCATCAGGTAAACCTAAATGTTCTTTAGGAGTCACATAACACAACATTGCAGTCCCATACCAACCCGCCATCGCTGCCCCAATAGCTGAGGTAATATGGTCATAACCAGGAGCAATATCAGTCACCAAAGGACCGAGAACATAGAAAGGAGCTTCCGAACACTCTTCCATTTGTTTACGGACATTGAACTCAATTTGATCCATAGGAACGTGACCAGGACCTTCTACCATCACCTGCACATCATGTTCCCAAGCTTTGCGGGTGAGATTTCCCAGAGTTTTCAGTTCCGCCAACTGGGCTTCATCTGAGGCATCATGGGTACATCCTGGGCGCAGGGAGTCGCCCAAACTGAAAGAAACATCATATCTTTTAAAAATCTCAATGATGTCGTTGAAATGGGTATACAGGGGGTTTTGTTTGTGGTGATGTAACATCCACCGCGCCAAAATTCCGCCACCACGAGAAACAATCCCTGTCAAGCGGCTTCTGACTAAAGGTAGATGTTCAATCAAAATTCCCGCGTGGATAGTTTGATAGTCTACCCCTTGCTGGGCGTGTTTTTCGATGATGTGGAGAAAATCGTCAGCGGTGAGATTTTCGATAGTGCCGTGAACGCTTTCTAAAGCTTGGTAAACTGGTACTGTACCAATGGGAACAGGTGAAGCATTGATAATTGCGGTACGAATTTCATCTAAATTACCGCCACCTGTGGACAAATCCATCACGGTATCAGCACCGTATTTTACCGCCAGGTTGAGTTTATCAACTTCTTCCTGCAAGTTAGAAGAATTGGGAGAAGCACCGATATTAGCGTTAACTTTACAACTAGAAGCGATACCAATGGCCATCGGTTCTAAGTTAGTATGATTAATATTCGCAGGGATAATCATCCGTCCCCGTGCCACTTCAGCGCGGATAAGTTCAGCAGGCAGCTTTTCCCGCTTCGCTACATAATCCATTTCTTCAGTAATCACACCCTGACGGGCGTAGTGCATTTGCGATACGTTAGCTTGTCCACGTCGCTTGGCTACCCATTCTGTCCGCATATTACAATCCTCAAATAAACAGCTTCCCTCCGCTGGTATTATCCAGACTCAGGTGTTAAGGGTTTGATCTCAGCTTGGTTTCCCAAGCACCCCTAGCATGGTGTAGATTGTAGCATTTTGGTGATGATTGGAGGGAGGGGGATGATAAATTGTGAAGATATGGGGAAAGGAGGATTTGTAGTTGGTTACACAAACCGCCTAGGGTTAAAACCCCAGGCTAATAGCGAAAGTCCGTTAAAACGGACTCATATCTTTTCTTTTTTCAGTCGTCTTGAGACGACTTTTATTATTAGCCTTGCACTTCAGTGCTAGGTGGGTAAGTTAGCAATTACTATGCTATAGCTAGAAGGTTAGAAAAATTAGATGGTTCGCAATAGTTTCTAATTAAGGCTTTGGCATTTTCGCGTTTTTCGCCTGTGAATAAATTAAATATTACTTCTTCCTGTTGAGAGTAAAGATGTAATAATCCAAAGTCTTTAATTCTTGAATAAATTAGGGGAACTCCTGCTAAGGTTAGTAAATGTAATTTTTTATTATCACGCTCTCTTGCCTCATGAGAATCATGATATGTAGATTGAAATTCTACAACTAAACAAGGTTTATAGTCTTTGTTTGTGATCAGAGCGTCTACACTGGAGCTAAAGAAGAAGTTTCTGAGTTTAATATCAAGGCTGCTACCTAATTCACAAAATTGGCATAAGCTTACCTGTGTATGAATTTTATAATTCTTATCTATGCAGGTTTGGAGAAACTCTAGCATTCTTTCTTCATAAGGGTTAACAAGTCTTTTGGGTTTTACAGACATTAGTTTTTCTCCATTAATATTTTTGCAAAGTGGTTAATAAATTCTTCTAGAACTTCATTTGAGATGATACACACCTGCCACATATATGGAAAAAGTTTATCTTCATACAGAATCAGGTAACTACTACTTTCTCCTAATTGTTCAAGTTTAAATTCATCAGCTTCCATTGATACAGCTTCTTCATAATCATCATAGTCTCCCATAGAAAATGTCTGGTAAGGATTCAAATAAAATTTTCCTCTTACTTCACCGTTTAAAGTATTTGGATAATGAGATTGTGTCACTTCCAAAAATATATCTTCTTTACTAGGTAATATCCAAAATCTACCTAAAAAATGATCTGTTGTATCTATCAGGTTGCCAAAATTATCTTCATGTATAATACAATCACTCCAACACTTAATCTCCAAAATTTCTGGCTGAAATACATCTTTAGGAATCGAAATACATAATCCTTCCTTCCGTTGAGCTAAAACTAATTGATAACGTTTAGCACCCTTACCAGGATTTTTTAGTCGATAACCTATATATTGAGATGTTCGATTTTCATCAAACTTTTCATAAAAACCCAGTTTAGTCAGCATACTGATAGCTAAAGATAACAAATCTTCCCCACCTTCAATTACCTGAATATTAGTTGAAACCAAGCGAGGAACGCCGTTTTCAACCTCAAAGCGTTGGATGACATCGTAGATAATTTTTGACATTGCTTTTTTCCAAAAATCTTCTTTAAGGTTCATGGAAATATCTTAACCCCTATTTTCTAAAATTACAAGAGTCTTGGCTAAGATTTTTGGATTTCATGAAAAAGGCTAATTTTCCGGCTTTTTCTTCAGAACACAGTACACATTTCTTATTAGAGTGTAAGAAGAAGTTATAATGAATACGAACCACTCCAGGCACAGAGGACACGGAGGTAAGAGGTTTGGTAGAGGTGATAATTGGGTTAATTTGGTAATTAGTTGTTTTTGCAAGGATTATGTGATGAAAACGAACCGCAGAGGCGCAGAGGACGCAGAGGGAAGAGAGTTAGGAGAGGAGATGAGTTGGCTTACAGGGGAGGTTATTGGGGCTGCTATTGAGGTACACCGGGTTTTAGGTCCTGGGTTTTTGGAGGAAGTGTATAAGGAAGCACTGGTTGTTGAATTTATGATTCGGGGTATACATCATGAGGTTGAAAAGTCAATAAGCTTGACATATAAAGGACATGATGTAGGTAGAGGTAGATTAGATTTTTTAGTTGCAGACTGTTTAGTTGTAGAATTAAAAGCTGTGCAAACCCTAGCCCCCATTCACGAAGCTCAACTTCTCTCCTACCTCAAAATAACCAAGCGCACTTTAGGACTCCTCATCAACTTTAACGTTCCCCTCCTCAAAGACGGTATCAAACGCATAGCCCTCTCTCTCTAACTCTTCCCTCTGTGTACTCTGCGCCTCTGCGGTTCGTTAATTCCTCCATAACCGCATCAACACACCGAAAATCATGTATTTTTGTAAATGTGGCGAAAACCTCCGGCAATATCGCTAAACAAAGATCACAAACTGCGATAATTTAAGAACAGCTTTTGGATTCATCCATGTACCGTGAGACAACCGGGAACTTATCCACCACTGGATAAAAGCTTGGGTAATTATTCGTGACAAAGACATGAGTAAATGCGAACTGTTAAACCTGTGATTAGGTCAATCGAAAATAGGTAAGTTTAAACCAAGAATCCCCAGCCTGTAAAGGTTTGGGAATGTCTGAAAAAATTTAAAAAAGCTTTGGTAACTAATTCTTAGGTGAACTATGGCACAACGGACTAAGTTAGGAGATATTCTCAGACCCTTAAATGCTGAGTATGGTAAAGTGTCTCCAGGTTGGGGAACAACACCTTTAATGGGTGTGTTTATGGGTTTATTTTTGGTATTTCTGCTAATTATCCTGCAAGTTTATAACAAGTCTCTGTTAATTCAGGACGTGCTTGTTGATTGGCGCAGTTTAGGCGGCTAATGGCTATCCAGTCATCAAGCTGATAACTAGCATCTACCCTAATACTATTCGGTTAAGGAAATGTAGGTTGGGTTGAGCGACAGCAAAACCCAACATGATCGAGAATTTTGTTGGGTAACATACGTCAACCCAACCTACGATATAACGACTTTTTACCCTTAACCGAGCAGTATAAAACTTTACTTGGCTTGTCCGGGTTTTTTTATTATGCAAAAAAATGCCTAAAAATAGCGATAAAATTAATCTAGATCCCAAAGCTATAAGGTAGTTGTGGCGGTTTTTCCGTATACAGGAGACAAGAATGAATATATTTGGTATCGGCTTACCAGAAATGGGTGTCATTATGGTAGTTGCATTATTAATCTTTGGACCCAAGAAGTTACCAGAAATTGGTCGCAGTTTGGGGAAAACTATTCGCAGTTTTCAAGAAGCCTCTAATGAATTTCAAAGCGAGTTCAAAAAAGAATCTGAACAATTAAAAGAAACTGTGCAAACAACCGCTGAATTAGAGCATAAACACATTGAAGCTGGAAAAACCCAGTCAGAAAACGTACAAGGATGAAAGATGAAGAAGTAAAACCAACGGCTGTGGTGATTCCCCAGCTAATTGTCGGACTGGGAAACCCAGAGCCTAAATATGACCAAACTCGTCATAATATTGGCTTTGCAGCTATAGATACCCTAGCTCGGGCTTGGCAAATTTCTCTAGCTGAAAATCGCAAGTTTCAAGGAGAATTTGGCGAAGGGAATGCAGCAGGTAAGGGGAAAATTCGCTTACTCAAACCCTTAACCTATATGAATCTTTCAGGACAAGCTATTCAAGCCGTAACCAATTGGTACAAAATACCGCCTGAATCAATCTTAATCATTTATGATGATCTAGATTTACCCTTGGGCAAAACTCGTCTGCGGTTGTCTGGATCTGCGGGTGGACATAATGGCATGAAAAGTATTATTTCTCATCTGAATACCCAAAATTTTCCTAGATTAAGAATTGGTATAGGTAAACCAAAGAACGCAATAGATGGGGATAATTCTCATACTGTTTCTCATGTTTTAGGGCGATTTTCTGCCACTGAGAATAAAGTCATGTCTCAAGTTTTAAACTTTGTCGTTGAGTGTGTTGAATTTAGTTTCAAACAGGGAGTAGAAAAGTCCATGAATCTTTGCAATCAGTCATTGACACAAGACGGCACCTGACCCAGCTACAGCGAATGTCTGTTAGAGATGCGCCCCATTCCCGCTGACAAAATTCGGCATCGTTTCCCCCAGGATCTCGGATTATAGTTTTCTAAATAAAGCCCGATAAACTGGTTCACCTTTGTTTTGAGTGGCTATTTCCCGTTCTGTGGGGACAGGAAGGGGGTTTTCGGTTAACCATGTTGTTGTTCCTAGCTTTTCAAATGCAGGATGTTCATCAAAGCGATCGCACATTTCTACTGCTACAAATTCTATATCAGATTGCAGGAAAACAATACCACCAACTGTTAAATATTTTGCTAATTCTGTGACTAATTCTGGTTGCACTACCCGACGTTTTGCATGGCGATTTTTAAACCAAGGATCAGGAAATTGAATTGTAACTTTTTGCAAGCTTCCTACAGGTAATGTTGATAATAAGGAAACTAGGGAATTATTCACATTTGCAAACAGATAATGCAAATTTGTTAATTCCATTTCGTCGCGGATTCTATTTGCTTCTACTACTAGCGGTTCTCGAATTTCTAAACCTAAAAAATTCCAATTTGGTTCTACCTGTGCCATTTTGAGGACAAATCTACCTCTAGCACAACCGATATCTAAATGTAGAGGTAGGTTTTGTTGGATATAAATCTTTTGCCATTCTGGAGAAGCGGCTGGGGTTTGGAACTTACTCGCAAGGGGGTTAACGTGCTGACGAACTCGAACAGGTGACAAAATTTACTCTCCTTAAAAAAAACAACAATTCTAAACAAATGTATATAAATATTATTAAGTCTAAATATTCCTACACAGGTATACACAGTGAGGGTTATACTTTAAGAATAAGAATTTTTGCAACTTTATTTTTAACATTTTCTTAAAATCAATGAAACTCAATTTTCGTTTTGCTATAGTTAGCGACTTACACATTGCGCTTCCTGAAACCATCTGGGATCATCCTAGTCGCTTCCATTTGGTGGAAGTGAGTATTCCAGCTTTTGATAGTGTATTAGCACATTTAACCCAATTAGATTTAGATTTTTTGTTGATCCCTGGAGACTTAACCCAACATGGTGAACCAGCAAATCACAATTGGTTACAAAACAGGCTATCTCAATTACCTTTTCCATCTTATGTGATTCCTGGTAATCATGATCTCCCTGTTTTAATGGCTAATGAACAATCAATTGGTTTTGCAGATTTTCCCTATTATTACCAACAATTTGGTTATGAAAATCCTCAACAACATTATTACAATCGGCAGATATTCCCAGGAGTGAGGTTAATCGGTCTTAATTCTAACTCATTTAATGATCAAGGTGAGCAAATAGGACGGTTAGATAGTCAACAATTCCAGTGGTTAGAACGGGAATTAGCAAGCATTAAAGATGAATTAGTTTTAGTAATGATCCATCACAATGTGGTTGAACATTTACCTAATCAATCAAATCATCCGATGGCAAATCGTTATATGCTGGAAAATGCAGCAGAACTGCGGACATTATTACAACGCTATGGAGTTAAGTTAGTATTTACAGGACATTTGCACGTTCAAGATATTGCTTATGCAGAAGGAATATATGATATTACCACGGGTTCTTTAGTCAGCTATCCTCATCCTTATCGAGTATTAGAATTTAACCGCGATGAATTGGGTAACGAATCCTTACAAGTTGTTTCTCCTCGTGTGGAATCAGTGCCAGATTTTCCCAATTTACAGACATTATCACGGCAATGGATGGGCGATCGCTCTTATCCTTTTGTCCTCAAATTATTGACTTTACCACCTTTAAGTTTACCACTAGCACAGGCACAAACACTAGCTCCCGGTTTACGGGATTTTTGGGCAACTATTGCCGATGGTGATGCTATGTTAGAATATCCACATTTTCCTATTCATGTCCGTCGTTATATCGAAGAATATAGTGCGGTTAATGATGGGAATACGGCTTTAATTGATAATCATAGTACGCTTTTAATTGGTAATGGGTAATTGGTAATTGGTAATTGGTAATGGGTAATTGGTAATTGGTAATTTTCTTCC
>NZ_VIKZ01000034.1:9035-28693 GCF_009711985.1 Dolichospermum sp. UHCC 0260
CTTCCAAATGCTTCGCCCCTACTGACAACTGACTCCTATTCCCCAAGAGAACGACAAATGGCAAATACAGAAGTATAACCATGGAGGAAAGTTCTGCCGCTGACTGGACCGATTTCACCACCGCAGAAAAAGCCACCCATTGGTAAATCATGGAGGTATCGGCTAAATAATTGAGAATCAAAATTAGGTTTGCCATAAAGTCCTGTTCCTCGTCCTAAACAGGTGAACATTAAAGCACCTACGGGAGAGGGTTCGCTGGCATTTTGACTTTGATATTCTTGCAGTAAAATTTCTAAATCTTGGGCTGATGCTTCGGCATCCCTCAGATGAAATTGTAACCTTTGTCCGGCACGAATGCGATCGCCAATTGCGATCGCCCCAGCATTAGGATCTACTCCTAAAATATTGCGAATTAAAAAATCCCCTGAATGTAAATTTAGCCGAAATTCATCCATTGCTAAACCTACAAATAAAGAATGTTGTGCTAAAGTTCGATCTTCTTCACTTAAACTACTAATTAAATTTCGCAATACCACCAATGGGACTTTTTCATCTAACTCAACAATAATATTCCGTTCCGCTTTGGTGACTTGCAACGGTTCACCAATGGGACGACATCCTTGGGCTACAATGGTATCTAAGACGATATTGCCACTTAAAGCGATGCCTACCGTACCTTCCCGATACAATTTATCATTACAAAATAAGCCGACACGACCATTCATAAAGCCGCTGCTGGCCTGTCCTCCCACCACCACCGAACCTGGATAGGCAAAATCTAACCCCTGCAACAAATCATTCGTTCCTGAAGCAAAGGGACTAGACAAGAGAATAAATTGGGGGACTACGGAAGGTGGCACACCTAGCAAATCAATCCAAGCCATGGGGGAACTATCGGAATCTGGCAATTCTTCGGCGACAATATGAAAAGGTCGGATTTCGACACCGGGAAGATGGGCTAAAGTCAGACTCAGGGCGGGTTCTGCTTCTATTTCTTCGGTTTCTCCTGCCTGTTTCCTGCCAATTACACCCCCAGCACTACAACCAATTAATACAGGTACAGAAAGCTTTTCCGCCAATAAAGGCAACAGCCGGGAATACTCACTCATAAAGGCAGAAGAAATGAATACCAGCCCTAAATGTGCTGGTGCTGTTAAAGATGCCACTGCTTGTTCTACGACATCGTTAATAGCCGCTTCTAAGGAAGGACGAGTTGATAGGGCATTTGTCCACTGCATTTGATCTGCCATGAGTTTTCGGCTGGTTTCTGTTTTGGGGTTAGTTGATTATTTTAACTAACTTTGTCGCTTGCTGAATAGAGTCAGATCCCCGACTTCTCTAAGAAGTCGGGGATCTCGTTGTTCAGTATAGGAAGTGGTATATTTATGATTTAACATCAAAAATTGAGGATATAAACACTTATTCAAACACAGGTGGCCATAATTCAGAAATAGCAATTTCCCAACCAGGAAATAATTCAGTTACAGTTAATTTATCATCTTCTGTTAATAATGTAATTTTACCATTAGGACGATAAACAGTAACAGTTAATTCATCAGGATTGATTAAAATTCCTACTTTTGCGCCTAATTCTAAAAATAATTTAAGTTTATCTTCTAATTTAGCAACTCTATCAGTTTTTGATTTAATTTCTACTACTAAATCAGGAACTAAATTACCGAAGTCTCTCACTGTCCGTTTTAATCTTTGGGCGGACACAAAGGAAACATCGGGAGCGCGTAAATCAGTATTTGGCATAATAAACCCACCACTGGAGTCAAATATTCGCCCTAGTTTGCGAGGATTAGTCCATAATTTTAGCAAATATATGAACTCAGCACCAATTTCACTAGATTCTATATCAGATGGACCCATAATTAAGATATTTCCTTCTTGTAGTTCTATTTGATAGTCGTTATCATCATCTTTTAATATTTGTTCTATTTTTTCTAAATTGTCAATTGTGAGAGTCATATAATTTGCATCTCCAGTGATATTTGTGATGATTTGATATTATAGCATATTTATTCAGATCATTCAGATCCCCGACTTCTTTAAGAAGTCGGGGATCTAAACACTTTATATTTTTATGTCTGCATATTCTTGTTCTGTTAATGGAAATTCAGGATCTATTATTTTTACTTCTTTATAGGTTAATTCGTAAAGTTTATAAACCATGTTGTCTATTTGTTGTTCTAATGCAGTGGTGTCTTTGCCTTGAGATTTGAGAGTAAGAATATTATGCACAATGTCTTCTACATTTTTTGATTTTTTCTTTAAGATAATCGGAAGCCTTAGATTATTTATTTCATAACAATTTACATTACTATTTGTGCTAGTTTTTCTAAAAATCCAATTTGTTAACTTAGAATTAAAAACACCTAACATTGCAATTATTGATATTGTCTGATTATCTTCTTTGGATATGATATAGTTGCATGAATTAGCACAATAGATATCCTTATTAATAAGAGTGCTAATAATTCTAATTTTATCATTTGCTCCTGAAATACCTTGAAATGCAATTCTTTGCAATCTATGATGATAGGTTTTTTTACTATTTGGATAATCTTTGATAAAACTTGCTTTATCCACAAATTCAATAATGCCTTGACTTGGTTTATTAGTTATGAAATATCTTTGAATTTGAGCACCTTTAACAATAAGAGGATTTTGAATATTATTAGTCATATATGATTTATGAAAAGTCATATTAAGCTCACCTTCAATACATTCAAATAACTCAGAGTAACAAAAATTTGAAGTAGATTTATAATATTTAAGAAAAATATTTTTATCTTCTTTTTTTAAATTTGGAATAACAGCATTAATAGGATCAAAATCATAAATTTCCTTTTTATTAAATTCTACATAGTAGTAGTTTTTTAGAGTTCTATTAGCGTGTACTTTAAGTATAAATGAATAATCTTCTAATAATCTTTTTTTAGACATTAAAATACAAACACTCATTTTAACACTCTCAAATAACCTCTTTTTTGGATCATCTCTTTCAGGAAATGAGTCAATAAATAAAATGTGTTGATTTTTAAAATAATAATCTCTAACTCCTTTAGAAGAATTATCAGCTAGATAAGAATTTTGAAATATCTGACAATTTGTTCCATTGACTTTAAGCAGAAAATCTGTTTTTGCTAAAAATAATTCATAGGCATTTATTTTACCTCCCTTACATTTATGATAAATTTCAAATTTAAGTAACCCTTCAATTTCACTTTTCTTTTTTCCTTGATAAACGTCATAAGGTGGGTTTGCAATTACAATATCAAAACCCACATTTTCCACAAGTTGCTGATTCATCACTTCAGGAAAATCTAACTTCCAATCAAAAAAATTAAGAGACTTATCAGGATTATTTTTTAATTGTCTAAGTTCCTTAATATTTTGTTTCCAACCAACAGTTTGTAAATGAATTTCCGTTTGCTTAGTTAAAGTTTTACCCGTACCAGTGGGTTTAGTTTCCATACCTTTACTTTTAATCATCAACTCCAATTGACTTATCAGCAAATCAATTTTCAAATCACGGATATCAGCAGCTAATGTTTTCTTATCGCTATCTGGACTAAAAAACTCTTTTTGTTTAGCACTAATTTTCCTGAGAATTTCTTGAGGTTGGTAAACATCAACTAAAATACTTCCTTGTGTAACATCTTTCATTTCCCAATCAATATCAATAATATCATCACCAAACTTACTCACCAAACTATTACCCACCACAATTTTATAATCAAGATTAGGTAATGCTTTGGGTTTATCTTCATCTACTATTAAACTTAACCAAAAACGCAATCTAGCAATATCCACAGCACCGCGTTCAATATCCACCCCATAAATACTATTTTGGATAACATTTAACTTCACTTCCGAAGCATTAAAATTAGTCGTATTCCCGAATTCAAAAGTATGTAGAGTTTGTTTTGCGGTAAATATTTCATGTAACAAACCCATAGGAAAAGCACCCGAACCAATAGCAGGATCACAAATCTTTACTTTATCCAATGCAATATTCAAATGTCTGAACCATGATTTATAGGATTCCTTTGATTTGCTTGATTTTTCGAGAATATCTAGATTGATTTCTTTCTTTTTGATGAATTGTGTAATCAATTCCTTTTGAGTTTCTTCTATCAAGGTAATCCCTAAATCAGAAAAATCATAGTTTAGACAATAGGTATTTAGATATTCAATCAAACTTTCTTGACACATATAATGGACAATTTCTTTAGGGGTGTAATATGCACCCTTATCTTTATTATCTTCTAGTAAATTCTCAAAAATATGACCCAACATTTCCGGGTCAACAGCTATGGTATGATCAAGAGGATCATCCTCATAAATAGTGAAATTGTACTGATCAAAAAAGTTAAACAGATTTGCAAATAAACCAGCATCAAAAATTAAACTGCGATATTTTGGATTATCTTCCTCAAATAAACCACCATTCAAATAGGGTATTTTGCAAGATTGATTTTTAATAAATAAATCATCAGGACGTTTTGTATTTAAAGTATCAAAAAATAGCACGGATAAGAAATCTGGATAAAAAAGTTCTTTATGGGTAAAACTTGCAAACTGATTAGTTAAAAAATAATGATCTCCTGTTCCCCAATCTTCATTTTCTGGCACACCTAACCAGCCTTTTTTCTGGATAAAATATAAAAAGACAATCCTTCCTAATAATTTTTTACTAAAATCACGAATAGCTTTTTCATCACCATTAAAGACAGTTTTAGAAATACCAGGTTGGGAAACCATATATTTACAAAAACCATCATAATGCTTTTTATATTCATCAAAAAATGTTTTAGAAAGTTTCTCTACAGAAAACGCTTCTTTGACATCATCTAAACTAACTTTATTACCCTTATTAATAATCCGTTCAAACCGTTCTACCGCAGTTCTAATACTTTCACCCTCACCTAATATATAAGTATAACGTTTAGGTTCAGTTTTAATTTGAATAAATTCACCCTCTGCGTCATAACCCGTCAATTCAGAAACATAAGTAAACCGCCAATTTACACTTTCTGGATGATGATAAACAATAAAAGCAGCATCAATATTTTTCCAATATTTACGCAATAAATTTCTTAATCCTACCCGATTACGTTCTAAAATAATTCCATCTGCTAGAGTTACTTCATAAACTGCAATTTGTCTCTCAATACCATCTTCATCAAGTGATATATAGCCCAATTTTTGAGCATTAGCAGCAACATGATGATCAATAACTGTCAAGTTTTCAGGAGTTGATAATAATTGCACATTAGCAAATGCTTGTCCCAAAAATTGCTTCCATGTAGCTTGATTGTAACGTTGATTAAATAGGTCTTGAATTTGTTGTTTTTTCATAAATTTTCCTAAAATTATTCAAAAGATTCAGAAATGATTAATACTGGTTTCTCAACCTTTCTTTTGTCTCCTTTTTGGACATTGGATGAATCTACACTATATTTTTGGGCAATTTTATCAAGTTCTAAAATAGCAGTATCTAATTTTAACTTTTTCTTTTGCAACTTGTCAACATCAGCGGGTAAATTAGTGTATTTTCCTATATCAATTAGAGTGATAATTTTCTTAATATTTTCCCTTTGTTTTTCCGTGATTTTAGGATGATTAATAATTTGAGACAGGAACTTTTTAGCATTTTGGGCTACACTACCTAACGCTTCTGGATCTATTTGTGATTGTACCAACTTATGTTCAAGATTTTCAAAATGTTCAATAGCTTGATTCACATGATCATGATGATTAGTAATCAATTCACAATTTTTTTCATTTTCCTCAGCTTCAAATATTTTAAATGCTGCTAAAGGTGTAATTTCTTTGGGTTGGTTATTACTATCTATCCAATAAAATTCAAACTTTTTATCCGTCTTTAAAAATGCAATCGTACCATTTTCTAAATCAGGTTTTTTAATTGTGGTGGAACTTCTTCCAACTCTGGATTTTAACGGAATTTTTTTGATTTTATCAAACCAAGCTTGATGTTTTTTTCTAAAGTTGCGTAAAAAGTACAAAAATTTTAATCTTTCGTCTTGTTCTTCCTGATAATTTCCGCTAAAAAGTTTCACCTCATCTAAAATTTCATCAGTGGAAAATACTTGATTATCTTCTCCAAATGCAGTATGAAAAGCCTGAATTTTCATAAAAGCAGTTTTGTTTAACTGAATTTATGAATCCCCTTGTGCTGAGGGATAAAAAACATAGTTATAAATAGCAGATGCTTTTGTACCAATCCGATTAATCCGTCCAATTCTCTGCATTAATTTAGTTGAGTTCCAAGGTGTATCATAGTGAATAATCACATTAGAACGATGTAAATTTACACCTTCTGCTAAAACTTCTGTAGTAATAATAATGCTGTAATCATTCACTTGTTTATCTACCGCACAATTAGCATCAAAATTAGTGACAATGGTATCATACAGTTGTTTTCTATTTTCACTGGAAACTACTAATACATCTTTTCTAAATTTATCTTTTAAAGCCTGTGATAAATAATCAACAGTATCTTTTGATTCGGAGAATATAACTAATTTACCTTCTAAATTGGTTTGCTTATCAAAAAATAGGTTACTTAATTTATCAATAAAGACATCTAATTTTGGATCATTTTCTATAGCATTCCAATCTTTTACCAATTCTTGTAAAATTTGAGAATCTTTCTCTAAACTCTCAATAAAATCAGGTTTAAAATCTGTACTTTTAAAAGTTTGATTTTTAAGATTTTCTTCACTTAGTCTCTCAATTTCTTTTTCAATTTCTTCCTCACTCCAACCTTTATCTAATAACTTATTAATATTGGTATCAGGTGCTATAAATATTTTATCATTAGCAAACATAGTAATCATTCTATCTGTAGCTTGTTGAAAATTAGTTAATGATTTTTTAAAAGCATAAAAACTACTTTCTAATCTTTTCACTAATTGGGTTTTCATGATAAATGCTAAGGATTTAGAAACCGTTTCCGCATTTTCATAATACTTACTTTGAATTTCTGGATTTAAACCCGCTATAGCTTGATAACGACTATATGTAAGTTGTTCTTTACCAGTCAGACAAATCACAGTTTTATGAAATAACTCATTTAATTTTTCATCCATGAGATATTCCACTTTTTGCGGTGGTTCTACTTGAGGAAATATAATTCCTTGTGCTGCTAAATCTGATTTATATTCAATAATATTTTCTAAATCTGTTTTAGTTCTTCTAATAGTAATAGGTTCAATTACCTTGGTTCTAATTTCTCCATAAATCATTCTCAGTTTATTAACATCTAATTCTTCAAATCTTTTCAAACTTTTATACTGTTCCATTAAAGGATTGAAAAAAGCAGTTAAATTTGTAATTGGTAAAGTTGACTGTCTAGCGTCTTGAAACATTTGGATTTGATAAAAAATGTCATCTGGACGATTATTTAAAGGTGTCGCAGATACTAAAATTACTTTTTTCTGATTACCGGGAATCAAACCCTGATTTACTCTGGGACTTTTACAAATTAATTGTAAGTTTTGAAAAGCACCAGTTTTATGATTACGAAATTTATGAGCTTCATCAACTATCACTAAATCATATTCTTCTTTGTTCCAATAATCTTGATGTTGTGTTAATATCTTATCAAGACTACCATTAGTTATAAATTTGGTGTATTTGTCAATATTAAAATAGTTGAAAGTGTTTTTCCAGTTCTTTTCCACTGCTGGAGGATTGGGAACTTGATTTAAAAATGGTCTGATTCTAAAATAACCAGATGCTCTAAAATAGCCTACTAAAGCATCAAAATATTGAATATTAGGATTATATGTAAACACCCCCGCAAACTTCTTAATTAGGGTATTTTCTTCGCTATTAGTGAAAAATTTTGTTGACATATTTATGTTTAACTGTCCAAACTATGATTTTTAAGATTATTTTGATGAAGATGAGAAAAAACGTCTGAACTATGATTTGTAGGATTATTTTGATAAAGATGAGGGATTCATCATAAAAATCATCAAAATCACAAAAATCATAGTTTAGACATTAATTTAAAACTGCTCTAAATACTGTTCCTTTTTGTTCAATAAAGAGATAAATTCTTAATAAGCAGTTTTTGACATATTTCCTGTATATTTATTCCTAGAAATAAATACCTATTGTTGTACAGTAATAGTTAAAGAAAACAAATTCTCTAGTCTTTTTTTCCACAAATCACACAAGATTAACAAAAGATTAATATATGATTTACGATAACCGCACGGAAGTAAGAAAAGTTTTAATTATTACCCTACTGCTTAACGTATTTGTCATGGGTTTAAAAGTCCTTGTGGGTCATTGGACAGGTTCTTTAAGTTTGCTGGCTGATGCTTTACATAGTGTGACTGATAGTGCCAATAATGTCTTAGGCTTAGTTGCTATTAAGTTTTCTTCACCATTGCCAGATCGAGAGCATCCTTATGGGCATAATAAATTTGAAGCACTAGGCGCTTTGGGGATAGCTGCATTTTTAGGAATAGCTTGTTTTGAAATTGTCCAAGGTGCAGTAGAAAGAATTCTCAAAGGTGGCGAACCTGTAAAAGTATCACCTTCAGAATTGTGGTTATTACTGATTGTGTTAGGAATAAATATTTTTGTCGCCTTTTATGAACGGAATGTGGGAAAAAGAGTAGGTAGTTCCATTTTAATCGCTGATGCTACCCATACCATGAGTGATGTTTGGGTGACAATCTCCGTTATTGGTGGTTTAATTGGTGTGTGGCTGGGTTATCAGTGGTTAGATGTAGCACTAGCTTTCCCAGTAGCTTTACTGGTATTTTGGAGTGGTTGGTCAGTTCTAACCGAGAATTTGCCCTGGCTTGTGGATCAAATGGCCATAGCCCCGGAAACTATTCATACAATTGCAGTTTCTGTCCCCGGTGTAATTAACTGTCATGATATCGCTTCCCGCGGTGTCATTGGTCGTCAAGTGTTTATAGAAATGCACTTAATTGTTGATGCACCAGATGTAGAAACGGCTCACAATATCACAGAGGAAGTTGAAAAACAACTAGAACAACGTTTTCATCCCGTCAGGATTTTAATTCATGTTGAGCCACCTGCATATCAATCTGAGCGCATCACCTTTGAAGCCGAACAAACCTAATTTGGTAGCAAATAATTTTATTTTTCCAACCGCACCGCATACCACTGTAAATATTCTCCAGGCCCCACATCTAAATTACAACTTGTATCCAGCAAGTATTGTGCTTGTTCGCTAACAGACTCAAATTTTTGCACATCCAATGGTAAATCCGCGAATGCAATTTGTGATAAAGTTTTTTCCAGCTTGATTAATAATTCCGCCACTGTCAGAAATTGTTCTGGTTGATTTGTTTCCAAAACAACAAAATCGTCCTGCTGATACATTAATTGATTTGGCATTTTTAGTAATTAGTAATTTGGTAATTGGTAATTGGTAATTGGTAATTGGTAATTGGTAATTGGTAATTGGTGATAGTTTTACCACTGACAACTGACAACTGACAACTGACAACTGTACGGGCGAAGCATTTGGAGAACTATTTTTGGCAATGACCGATAATTTATCTTCCAAATGCTTCGCCCCTACTGACAACGAACAACTGACAACTGACTAAGATGGATATACTGGCATTGTAAAATGAAACCATGCACCACCGTGGGGAGATGAATCTACCCAAATTTGACCGTAATGGGCGCGGATAATACGTTGACATAAACAAAGACCAATTCCATATCCATCTGTACTTTGATCACGTTGGAGACGGAAAAGATTCTCAAAAATGCGATCGCGGTTTTCTTCGGGAATACCAGGGCCTGTATCACCAATCGTAAATTGCACTTTTTGGCTAGTGCGATGGAGTCCCGCTACAGTAATTATGCCACCAGCAGGTGTATATTTGATGGCGTTATCTAAAAGATTAACCAGGACTTGGCGAATTCGTTCAGGATCAGCATAAACAGAGGGTAAATCCTGGGGAATGTCTATTTCCACCGTTTGAGATTTAGCAATATAGCGATCGCTCAATTCCTCTAATACCTGTAAACAAATTTCCCCTAATTGTAACTTTTGTGGTACGATTGGCAATTCTGTATCGTCACCCCGCCCAGCTTGTAACAAATCAGCAATCATCCGATCAATGATCTTGGTTTGCGTCCGAGCCTGTTTTAATAAATGTATAGCCAAACCAGATTTCAGACGTTGAAATCCCCCTGTATCTGGATTGTAATTAGATTGAAGAGTTTCAATAGCGATCGCCGCAGCCGTCAGAGGATTACGGAGATCATGTGCTAGAATCGCAATTACTCGGTCTTTAAACAGTAGTTGTTCTTGCAGTCTCTCCTTTTCCTGCTTCAGACGAAAAATTTCATCCCCTAGTTGAATTGCCTCGGCCGAAGTAGCAACAGAATGAATGGTAGATTTAGGCGAAATCACCTGACTCTTTTCATCCAAACATTCCTGTTTATCTGCCTGTAATTTCAAAAGAGTGCCAACAGCGTGTTGCCAACGCGGCCACCAAATTTTTAATTGTGGAATAATATTAGTACCAGCAATAGTTTGTTGAGGTTCGGGATGAATCTTAACTAGAGCAGGGGTTGCTACTAACTTAAAATGTTCCGCTAAATAGGGTTGTTGTCCAACATCAATAATTTGTAGTTCAAAACTATACCCAGCCTCTAATTCTTTTAAATAAACCCGAATTTGCTGCACTTGTTGACGAGACTGAGGCCGTCCATCAACAAATAGCAATAATTGGAGAGGAGCTTCAGCATAAATAGGCTGATCCTGGGAAACTTGCATGACATCTTGTTTCAGCACTGGTAACAACCTGGGGACGCTTTACATAGGGTAAAATGGACTAACGTTGCTTAATGGCCGTTGTTTTTCTAATTTAATATCTATTTTAGATTCTTCCTACTCCAATTCGACCTAGGTTTTTGGGTGGAAACGGATTTTTTTCGGAATTTTGCTGCCATTTGCTCTTACTTTTACAGCTACTAGGCTTCTAGTCAGGAATTGTTGAACCTATCGTCACCTCCTTTAGCAATTATTTACAGAACCCAAAAAATAGCCCTAGTAGTTTGTCAAGATAAAAATGATGGACTGTAGTGTGAGCGTCTCGCTCACGCGGGGAAGATGCTCTAGTGTGAAAGCATTAAATCATCTCTAAGCCGTCCATCAATTCTTACAAACAGCCGCAGAGTTGCCTTATTCTCAGCTTACCACTTCAAACCATTGGCGAAAACTTTCTATCAATTCCTCAAAACCTATAGTCGCCGCTTTTGGCGTTGCAAAGCAATATTTTATTAACCACAAAAAGTATAAATTTAGACTATATTATCATTTACGTAACTGGCACATTGGTAGGGTGCGTCAGACTGCATAAATCCTGCAAATAAACAAATTATTGATATCTGACGCACCCTACAGTTGTATTGCATCCAACCGATAACCGCTATAGACGCTCTCGAAAATAAAGCCGATATAAATTACAAAGACATTGTACTTCATTTCCTTTAAATTCAATTAACCCCAAACTGCGTAATTTTAAAGCTTGAGTAGAATCTATTTGAATAGGAATATCACTATTAATTACTTGCTGCATTGCCACTTTTAACAAATTATTTTCTGCTAGTTCTGAAACATAGAAATTTAAAAACGTGCCATAAGGACTTTGATTAGTAGGAGCAATGTCCAGAAATTTTGATAAAGTGAAATCACCCTGAGCAATTTCACCAAGTGCAGTTGTTAATAAATAAGGATGACCATCAATCATTTCTTTTAATTGGTTTATTTCTGTATCTGAAAAACTTAAACTGTATTGTTTAACTAATTCCTTTATTTGTGTAGTGTTAAATTCCCCGATTTCCACAGACAGACCCACATTAAAAGGAGATTGATTAAGATTTATAGAAATATCAACTTCTTGAGAATGGGCAATTACTAACCGTAAATTTTGCCAAATTTCTTCAGTTCTCGCTCTTTCATGCCAAGCTCTTAATAAAGCAGAAAATTGTTGAGTAATTTCAGCATAAGGAAAGATTTCATCAATATTATCTAAACCTAATACTAAAGGGCTATCAATAACTGGTAAAATATATTTTTTTAAATAATTAGTGCAGTTATCTTGACTACCAAAACGACTACTCCAAGATTTCTCTATTTGGTCTTCTATTCCTAACTCTGAACTCAAAATTGCACAAAACCGCTGTAAAAAAGTTTTGAGGTCAGTCAGATTTTCCTGACTCCATAAATTAATAGAAACTGTCTTATATCCTTTTTGTTTAACATGATGGAAAATACGACTTATCAAATATGTCTTACCCATTTTGCGCGGAGATTTAATGCGGATTAATGCCCCTGGTTGTACAATATTTTGATAACAGTTATTTTCAATTTCTGGACGTTGGATATAAAAAGAAGAAATATTAGGTGATTGATTTTCTGGTTCTTCAGGAATATTTAACAACTGTTCTTTAATAAAGCGACTCACACCTTTATAAACTAAATTATCTGATGATTTTGGCTTAGTGATAGAAATATGATCATCATCTGTTGCGGTAGGTTGCACATCTTTAATGCCTGGATTAGCACTATCCGGATCTACAACTAAAACTATTTTAGTCGGTTTTGTTTCATAATAAACTTTTGTAGTAATTGCCATTGCATCAACATTTTGCCGATACCATTCATTCAGTTGACGCAATTGAGGAAGATGGGATTTTAGTTCATCAACACTAACAGTAGTTCGTGCCAGAGTACCAATATTATTAACTAAGTTAGCTAAATGAGAACCAGTGTGAGGAGTGGATAAAAAAACAATACCTTTAGTTTGTTTAATAACTGATTGTCTATTAAAAGTTTGAGCATTTCTTAGCATTTCTTTGACTAATAAACCACCCATACTGTGAGTAACAAATATAATTGGATATTTGCCAATATCATTAACTGCTAAATATTCTAATAAATTACTAGCACGATCAAAAAGTGGCATTGTTGCACCTTTCCATTCAAAGGGTGCAGCATTATAACCAAAAGACCAAATTCCTAAATCTGGTCTTTCTTGTGCAAGCCATGTTAACCAAAAGTTATCATCATTTGCTAATTCTTGAGGATGCCAAGTTGACCTTGCGTGACCACCTAAACCGTGAACAAAAATTATATCTCCCTTGCGTTGGAGGTTTTCACATCCTGAGATTTTGATTAAACCTGTGATTTCTGTGGGTTTCGGTTGTGGAGTTTTACCGAATAATTTACCAAGAAAGCTGAAAACCATACTAATAAAGACAATTAGTTTATCAGTAATGAATTATATCTTACTTTTGGTATAAAACAAACGAAACCCAAGATTTTATCTACCATCCTTGCTAAGAGGTTGTTTGAAAAGTATTATATGAAACCCATAATTTCCAAAAACCTAACCCCCCTTCCCCCCTTCCCTACAAGGGAATGGGGTTTTTAAAGCCTCTCCCCTGGTAGGGGAGAGGTTTGGAGAGAGGTCTGTTTCCACATTAAAAACTTTTAAAACATCCTCTAAGAGATACTTCGTAAGTTTACTCACATATTCCCCAAAAGTGATCGTTGACAACAATCACTCAGATTCCTCACCTCGATAAGATTGGCGACTGTGGCGAACATGAAGAATTGCGACAACATCTTCCATGACTACAAACAAAACTCGATATTTTCTTTTTTTTCCGATCCATATTTGCCGAACCTCACAACCAATAACTTTGGATTCTGGTGCTTTGCTACAGCGATTAGGAAAGTTTTGTAATGATGCGATAGTATCTTGAAATTCATAGTACCAATTATTTGCCATTTCAGGACTCAGATTATCGCACATCCAACGATAGGAAGTTTCTATTTCTTGAAAGGCTGTAGGTTGAATAATAACTTGATAATTCATGAGCGAGGAGGAATGTTAAATTTGTCTTTTAGGGTTGCCAATGCCTCCTCGACAGGAATTCCTTGACCTTGCTCAAACTCATCTAGTCCTTTACGAATACCTACTATTGCTTCAAGGTAATCAATTCGCTCTAAGAGTTCTTGATATATGCTTGAGGGATGTTTTGGATCTGTTTTCAGTGATTGCAAAAAACTAAATAAATCCTCTAGGATTTCATTGGGGGTGTTGTCAATTTCTTGTAAGAGCAATTCTTTGATAGTCATTATTGTTAATCGCCAAATTTACATTTCTATTAGCTATTCTAAATCATTCATGAGAAATTGAACAAGCTCTCCACATTCTCTAGAAACGATATCTTCGGTTAGATTCGCTTATGCAGCATTGATAAAATTTTGTGCTAGTTCAATGTTATTTTCTGCATAAAATTTGACGGCTTCTGAGTATTCTGTTAAAGCCGCAGGATGAAAGTTATATTTCATTTTTCTAAAATTTGTCTGACTTGAGTTAAAGCTAATTCTCCAGGAATTAACTCAACGGTATGATTATGAATTTCGTCACGGCGTTTTTTAGCTTCTATATTCCATAGATTTTGGGTGTTCTCATCAATATCAGATTCTAGACTTTCCATGAGTTTTTCCACTAAAAATACTCTGGTAGCATTGGGTAAAGATAAGGCTTCTTGAATTAATTCTTCGACTGATAGCATGATGATTTATTCCAGTAAAATGTAGCAGTCATCTAATACCACGACCAAAGCGCGACTTCATACTAGGATACCGTTGTCATATTAGCACGAAATTGTGCTATAATTTTACTAGCTACCTAATTCTTAACATTATTGCCTTATGAACCAACCCATTCCTACAATTAATACACGACTGCTTGACTCTCTTTCTCAAATTATCCTTGCACTTTCTCAAGAAGAATATCAAATCTTAGTAGAAAAAATTCAACACTCTCGACTAACTGAACACCAGAAAACACAAAATATTGAATCCTTAAAACACGATATAGCCGCAGGTATTCAACAACTCCAAAACGGTGAATACACAGAATACGATGAAAATAATTTATCTACTCTCATAACTTCAATTAAAGAACGAGGTCGGGAACGTTTACAAGGAGAAATATCTGAATGAATCACTTTCGGATTTCAAAACTAGCAGAGAAAGATTTAGAAGATATTTGGATTTATCTCGCTCAACAAAATGAAATATTAGCAGACCAAAAAATCGCACAAATTCTTGATAAATTTCCGATGTTAGCTCAATTTCCTAATATGGGAACGAAAAGAGACGAACTACAAACAGGAATTCGTAGTTTTCCTGTTAAGCCATATATTATATTCTATACTCAAGATTCTGCAAGTTTAGAAATTGTCAGAATTTTTCATCAATCTAGAGACATAAAAAATCAATTTTCAGAGCATGATATATAGGAATCGTACCTAACTCCATCATCTTTTCACTTTTGACTGAGACCTGACTTGGACGGTAAATACCTGCTATACAAATCTTAACAATGATCTGAAAGTCTCTGAAAGCCTTATCTGCTACAAGTAATCAACAAAAAATAAAAAAGTCACATAAAAGTCATTCAAGATATTTGAGCTATTCATAGATTCCCCACCACTATGCCACCACGGTATCGTACCATATAGCCTAAATGTATCTAAATCTTTCATTTCTAACCACCCTAATTCTTCATATTTTCTATAATGCGTCTTGTCTGTCCAACCTAATTTATCGGCAAAATTATGCCATGTTTCGCCAATTATAAATTCATCCCATTTCAATTCTTCCTCCTCGCAATCATAATCTAAAGAATTGCGTGTTTCCAGATATATTCTTCTTTGAACACTATAACCAAAATGCCCTTGAGAGTTCTTTACCCAGAGGTAATCTAATTGTTTTAAATCATTACAGTTAAAATTTTTAATATCGTTTAATTCTAAATAACCTTCTTTTTCTCTTTTAGCTAAAACAAGAATAAATTGCCAATTTTTCTGATCTGCTTCTTGCCATCTTTTCTCCTGCATTAAGTAATCTAGTTCGTTTAATAGATGTTTCTTTAATAATTCATAATAACCTGTATTTGAGTTATTTAATTCTTTTAGTTTAAAACAAAGATTAGCAACTATATCAACATTTACATTGTAGAGGATATTTAGGTCTAATTTAAACAAATCAATATCGAATCTTATATGGTATTTTAAAATCTCATATTTTTCTAATGCTATTTTATAGTAATCTGAGGATTTATTTTGATCTTCTTCTAGATTACCTTTAATATAATAAATATAAATTAAAGTAGCCAAATAGCTGGATTCATTGTGATTAAGTTTATTTTCTTTTGGTAATTTTTCAAAACTTTTATCAAAATCTTCTTTGAGTTTTTTGTATTTTTGTTCTTGACTTGAGAATTTATCTTGTGAATTATCTAATAAGTATTGATACCCTAAAACTATACAACCATTTAACACAGCACTTTTCATGTTTTGATTTTTAATTTTTTCTTGTAACACTAACCCAGCAACATTTAAAAATTGATTAGCTTCATTTACTTTATTATCTTGTTGAAGTTGAGAAGCAACTGCTGCTAACTCTCTGATTTTAGCAATTTCTTTCCTGACTATCTCTAACTGTCTATCTGCTTCTTGTTTAGCTTCAGCTTCAATTTTTATCGCTTTTTCTTCTTGTTCCTGGGTACGACTAGCTGCTAAAAATTCCTTATCTTCAAAACCTAAACTTTTATCCTTTACCCAAACTTCTGCTTCTGCTAAAGCTTCTCCTCGCAATAATCGAGATTTATCCTGTTTACCTGATAACAACCACTGTCGAAAATTCTCTGCATAAGGACGTAAACTAGCTAAAGTTTTTTCAATCCATAAACCATCAAAAATCGTCTGATAAATCTGATTATAAACTTTTAATTTACCATTCTTTTTAACAACGATTCCCGCTAACTGTAAATCACTTTGTTCAATACTATTATCAGTATCAATTCCTTGTGAATGCCAAATTTGTTGATATAAATCTAATAAATACGCTGCCTTATTTTCATCTCTTTTTAATATTCTATCTCGAATGGTTCTAAAATGTTCGGGTTCATCTTGAGCTTCCCAATTTTTAATTACTCTATTTTTAACTAAATTTTCCACAAAACTAGCTTCTTCTCCCGTCGGAATTTCATCTTTAGATTCACAAATAAAATTACAAATTTTCTGAGTTAAAAATGGCTGTCCTCCCGTCCAATCTAAAACCGCTTTGAGTACAGTTTCAGGATTTTTAGTTTGGTGAGAAAATCCGGTTATTAAAGGTAAAGCTTCTGTAAATTCAAAACCTGTTAATTCAATGCCTTTACCAATATTAAAAGGAGTCCGTTTTTTATCTTGAATTAATTCTGAAGGTGTAGCAACTCCCAACAATACAAAGTTAATACGGTTATATTCAGAATTGTCAACTCTTTGATTAAAAAAGGCACGAATTAAAGCAAAGAAATCATCAACAGGAAAATCTAAACTGAGAATACTATCAATTTCATCAATAAAAATTACTATTTGTGTAGAAACTAATTTTAATACTTTATCAATGAATTTACCAAAAACCTGCACGTTAGAAAGTCGTTTATTTTCTTCCCATAAAACATCTAAATCAAATTTATTCTCTAACTTTAAACTTTCAGAAATATGATTAATAATGCCATTATACCATTGTTCAGAATTTAGCCCTGATGTGCCAATAGCAGTTAAATCAATAGCCACACAAGCAATTTCTTCAAATTGTAATCTTTGCATGGTGCGAACCCGCAAACTTGATTTACCCATTTGTCGAGAGTTCAACACAAAACAAAACTCTCCCGCTTTCACGGCTTGATATAAATCCTCATCAGCTTTGCGTGTGACGTAGGTGGGTGCATTTGGAGGAAGACTACCACCAAATTGATATTGATAATTTTGGGAAGTCATATTTTTATTCTATATGAGTTAAAGGGCGGTTAGAAACCGCGTCTACACAGGCAAAACCCACCTCCGTGGGTTTAAAAAGTTGAATTTTCTGTTAGTCCACGCAGGTGGACTTTGTTTGTGTAGACGCGAATTCTATTCGCTTTTATAGAAAATCATTATAGGCAAAATCCGAACTTAACTCAATAGAATTTCCCCAGTAATCAAGCCCCAAAAATGCTAGTGTAGAAGGTGAAAATCAATTTGTGATTTCTTTGTGTTTTCCCGTAACTACCCCGCTGTATTCCTGAGTTTTGCTGTTCTACTATCCTTAACAGCCTGTGCTAACAGTCAATCTGCTAAAAACCTAGAACAATCATTAGCGGCTGACCCTCAGTTGCAAAATAATCCTGTTCCCTTTGGCAAACCTCAGAGTCAGCAAATAACACCAAACCCCAACACATCAACAATTAAATTACCGGCTGATTTTCCCGCAGATATACCCATTTATCCCAACGCCAAACTAGAGGAAGTTACACCAGCTAATTCGGAAAATAAAATATCAATTCGGTGGCAAAGTGGAGATCCTAGTAATATAATCACCAGCTTTTACCGCCAGCAATTTCAGGCTAAAAACTGGCAAATTGTCCAACAGCCTCAAGATGATGTAGATGGGACTTTTTCCGCCAAACGCAATGATCTACTCATCAATGTCACAATTAAACCACAAACAGTTACCAAAGCTGAACCCAATCAACCGCAAACTGCTACTAAATTAGTAATTGAATATTCATCTAATTCTAAGGACACATCAACTAACCCAGTTATACCATCAGATAATTCTGAATTTATCGGTCCAGTATTACCTAATAGCAATAATAGCAACGTAGTCACTCAGCCAACCCTACAGCCAACCACCCAACCGGAAACCTTAACAACTCAGGAATTCAGTGATATTCAGAAAGCACCACCCGAATGGCGATCTCATATTCAAGATTTAGCTACATTGGGTGTATTATCTATCGAACCGAAAACAACCGAATTTCTTCCTGATAAAATTATCACCCGTCGGGAATATGCCCGCTGGTTAGTTGCAGCTAATAATGCCATGTATGCGAATAATCCAGCCAAACAAATCCGGTTAGCATCCCCCAGCACCCAACCAGCTTTTAGAGACATCTTAACCAAAGATCCTGATTTTCCAGTCATTCAGGGATTAGCAGAAGCTGGTTTAATTCCCAGTGCTTTATCTGGAGATGCCACAGCCGTTTTATTTCGTCCTGATGCACCCTTGACGCGAGAACAATTAATTTTATGGAAAGTTCCTTTAGATACTCGCCAAGCCTTACCCGCAGCCAGTTTGGAAGCCGTTAAACAAACTTGGGGTTTTCAAGATGCAGGTAACATTGAACCGAAAGCATTAAAAGCAGTTTTAGCAGACTTCCAAAATGCTGAACAATCAAATATTCGCCGAGTTTTTGGTTATACAACCTTATTTCAACCCAAGAAACCTGTAACTCGTGCTGAAGCTAGTGCAGCTTTATGGTATTTCGGTACTCAAGGCGAAGGAATATCAGCAACGGAAGCTTTAAAGCTGAAAAGGTGAATTTTATTTTAGATGAAATAAACATTCGACAGGCCGAATAGCCTGTCATATTTACTTGCTAATTCTTGACTTTACTTTTCGGGTTTAGTCGTTGGTGTGGCTGTAGGTTTAACTGTAGGTTTAACCGTTGGTTTAGCCGTTGGTTTAGCCGTTGGTGTGGCTGTTGGTTTAACCGTTGGTT
>NZ_VIKZ01000034.1:28793-56025 GCF_009711985.1 Dolichospermum sp. UHCC 0260
TAGCCGTTGGTTTAACTGTTGGTTCGGGTTTAGTTACTGGTTTGGTAATGATAGTTTTAACTTCTTCATTTAGTTTTTGGCGAAGTTGCAAATCAGCAATCCCAGTTTCTGAGAGTTGATGTTTTTTCTGGTACTCCTTTACCAACTCTTCTAACTGGGGACTGTAGAATTGATCACGGAGAAGTAGAGTTTTTGGTTTAAGTACAGTATTCAAATTAGCTTGCAGAATTTCGACGATCTTCGCGGCTTGATCTTGGGTTTTGGGGCCTACTTTCCCGTCCACCTTTAACTTGTAGCCTGTTTGAAATTGATTGATAGCCTTTTTAGTTTCCTCATCAGTCAGAGGATCTTTGGTAACTTTAACGTTATAACCCAACCCCCGTAACACAGATCGGAATTCGTCCGGCGTATAGTTGCGCTGACGGGCTGCAAAAGCTATGTCTGAAGCTACAACACTAGCTACTACCATACAGGTTAAAGCTATAGTTACTCTAGATTTGTCGAAACTACACCACATCATAAAAACTCCTTGGGATTAAATCCTTGATATTAAGAGACTAACAGGTAATTTTGAAGTTTTTTTAACCTACCTTTGGGGGTTAAAGTCCCCTGCTTCTACAAGCAGCGGGTTTTGCGTCGGGGTAAAATCCCCGTTGCAAAACGTAATTCTAAATTCTAAATTCTAAATTCTGCATTCTTTTAACCTCTGGCTTCATAATTAATGATTAATTCTGATTAATTTGACTTTGATTGATTATTAATGGGTATAAGAAAAATTACTACTCGACATCTGCTAATAGTCTCAATTCTGAAAAATCTGTGTTGCTACTTGTTTATACCAACATACTTTAATTTTAGCAATATTTAGTGACTCCTCAACCTACCTAAAACTGGGTTTCAAACTGATGCTACTGTATTTCATAAACCCACAATTTACCACATATAAGAAACCATGAGTAAATTAAAAAATTACCAGCGAAAAAACCTATGGTTTGAAAGAGTAATGGCAATTACCGCCACTGCTAACTTAGTATTAGTTTTCTTTGATTTAAGTTACGTACCTTGGCGAGATTTTTACTTCCGCAGACTTCCTGAACTAACTCGCTTATACGATTCAATTAAAGGTATTGAACCTCATCGTGATACAAAAAAATATTTAGAAGCAGTAGCTAGATTGGAAGTACAGGTAACTCAAACAGGCTTAATCTCACCGCAAGTCAAAGCCAAATTAGCAGACCTTCGTTTTCTCAGCAAAGAAATGATTGAAACTAATCCTTTTGCCGGTGCGGGGAAAAGTGGAACTCTAGAAAAAATCAAAAACCGAATGCGGGAACGCGTCAGTAAAGAATCTGCAAAAGGTGCATTTAATACTTTTTGGAGTCAAGAGTATTTATCTAAGCATGGTTGGAATCAGGAAATAGACTTTTTTAACCAGAAAATTCGTCCGGGAATTGCCAAAAACTATTATCGTAAAATCGGTGAAAATGGGGAATTTTTGAATGATTTTTGGATAATTGATTTACCATTTGTCGTTTTATTTGCTATAGAATTATTAGGACGTACTTTCTTCATCAAACGTAGATATAGTCATTTAAGTTGGTTAGAAGCAATTCTCTGGCGGTGGTATGATCTATTATTACTAATACCAATTTGGCAATGGTTACGAGTCATCCCAGTGACAATAAGACTAGATCAAGCCAAATTAGTTGATTTTTATGTAATTAGACGGCAAATTCATCAAGGTATTCTTGCCAATTTTGCCGAAGAAATTACAGAAATTGTTGTAGTTCAAGTAATTAATCAATTTCAAGGTTCAATTCAACGAGGTGAAATTACTCGTTGGTTATTAGAATCAGAAAATGTGCGTTCTTACATAGATATTAATAATATCAATGAAGTCGAAGCAATTACTGGATTGTTAATTAAAACTCTTGTTAATCAAGTATTACCAAAAATCCAACCAGAAGTAAATGCCATTTTGTGCCATAGTATTGAAATCGCTTGTCAGCAATTACCAGGCTTTAGTAATATCCGCATCATACCAGGATTAGGTAAAGCCCAAACACAAATTAGTGAACAACTAGCCACCCAAATTACTAATAATATCTATGCTGCTTTAGCTAGTACCATCAAAGATCCTGTCGCGGCAAAACTTTCCACTCAGCTAATAGAAAAATTTACAACTTCATTCACTTCAGAAATTCAGAAAAAACAAGTTCTGGTAGAAATTCAAAGTTTGTTAAATGACTTTTTAGAAGAAGTTAAAATTAACTACATTCAACGTTTATCCCAAGAGGATATAGATAAAATTTTGGAAGAAACTAGAAAAATGCGAACGGAATCATCCAGCAGTTTATCTATTCGTCAATAAAACATTAGCCAATAGATAGATGAAAATTATCAGAATTTTTGCCAACCTGGAATCAATAGGCATCCCAAAGCATTTCTGATAGCTTGCGTGGCGTAGCCATACAATATTAAGTGTAGGGTGGGCATTGCCCACTAAAACCTGTCTAGATTGGTGTTTTCCACCCTAGGTATATTTCAAAAATCAAATAGGATTCCTATAGACATAGTTATCATTTATTAAAACCATGAATAAAATCATAGATGGGGATATTAATCAGATTGATATCAAATTATTTTTGGAAGAGATAATTCCCGCACAAGCAGAAACTTTATGTGGTGGTTATTGTCAATCATCACAGGATGATCGAGATGCGTACATGAATGATATTGCTGAGATTATCAATAATGCCAAAAAACAAACTCAAGGTGTAGATGATAAACGCAGTAATCAGAAGATTAATACCATAGATAAGTCCAAAAAAACTTACCTAAATGGAATAGAAATACCCCGCAAAGGAAAAACCGTAGTTATATCTTTTTGAAGTTAAAGTTAGGGTATCCCCTCAATCCCCCCGCTGCGGGGGGAAGAAAAGGATAAACTTTTGATATTGGAGGGGGTTGGGCTTGGGGTTCTTGTACCTCATAACACCGCAAAGTGCTGTAAAGCTTACAATCCTCAGATTTCTCAAGATATCCTAACAAATTCCTAAAATGCTTGTGCAATTTGCCTTTTAAATTTTGAGTTTTGTATCTCTTCCGGCAATCATAGGCTCTATAATAAAATGGTTTAATCTGTCACCTCTTCCCTAATATGACAACCAGCGCAACTATAAACAAAGTGGACTACCTCCGCATCAGTTTAATTGATCGCTGCAACTTTCGTTGTCAATACTGTATGCCAGAAGGCGCAGAACTGGAATATATTGTCAAACAGCAATTATTAACTGATGAAGAACTGCTTACCCTCATTCAAGAAGTATTTATCCCCGTCGGATTTACCCGCTTTCGCTTAACCGGTGGAGAACCTTTACTCCGTCCCCATATAGTTGATTTAGTCGCCAAAATTGCTCATCTTCCCCAAACCGAAGATTTATCAATGACTACAAACGGGTTTTTACTCGCTCCTATTGCCCAAAATCTCTATAATGCAGGTTTACGAAGAATTAATATTAGCTTAGATTCTCTAGATCCACATATATTTGCAGAAATTATCGGTAATCATGGACGTGGACGCTGGCAACAAGTATGGCAAGGTATTCAAATCGCGTATAATGTGGGATTTGACCCATTAAAATTAAATGTAGTCGTCATTCCCGGCGTTAATGACCATGAAATTTTAGATTTAGCAGCTTTAACCATTGATAAACAATGGCACGTCCGATTTATTGAATTTATGCCCATTGGCAACGGAGACTTATTTAGCGATCGCGGTTGGGTATCTTCCGCAAATTTACGTCAATCCATCCGTGAGCGTTGGGGCTTGACAGAATCCCAAGTTTGTGGTAATGGACCGGCTGATGTATTTCAAATTCCTGGGGCTAAAGGCACAATAGGATTTATTAGCCAAATGTCAGAATGTTTTTGCGATCGCTGTAACCGGATGCGTCTGAGCGCCGATGGTTGGCTACGTCCCTGCTTATTAAACGAAACAGGTCAAATTGATTTAAAAACCGCCTTACGTGCTGGTATTAGCACCACCGATTTACAAGCACAAGTCAGACAAATATTAAATATCAAATCAGAAATAAACTTTAAGCAACGCGACCCTGGTACTGTCGGCACGTACACCCGTACCATGTCGCAGATTGGCGGTTAGTCATTAGTCAGTTGTTCGTTGTTTAATAACCACTAACTACTGACCACTGACTACTGACTACTGACTACTACGCTTGACGTGAGTAGTATTCCACCACAAGTAGTTCATTAACTTGTAGAGCTACCCATTCCCGTTCAATCACACTATTGACCTTACCAGACAACTTAGTTTTATCAAACTCTAGATGACTAGGAAGGTTAGCTAAACCGGGATATTGCAAGTTAGCTTCCACCAACTTCTTAGAAGCTTCTCTGTTTCTCACAGCGACTTCTTCACCAGGACGGCACTGATAGCTGGCAATATCTACTGGTTTGCCATTAACAGTGACATGACCGTGATTTACCAATTGACGGGCGGCTGGAATTGTCGGAGCCATACCCATGCGGAAAACCGTATTATCCAGGCGCATTTCTAACAATTGCAGCAACACCTGTCCAGTAGAACCAGCAACTCGTCTGGCTTTACGAACATAACGGAGCATTTGTTTTTCAGTTAAACCGTAGTTCATGCGGAGCTTTTGCTTTTCCTCTAAACGGATAGCATACTCAGAGCGCTTCTTACGGTTTTGACCATGTTGTCCGGGGGGATAAGCACGTCTAGCACTCTTCCGAGTTAAGCCTGGTAATTCGCCTAAACGACGGACAATTCTGAGGCGGGGTCCTCTATATCGGGACATGAGTTTCCTTAATTTAATCCTTCTAAAATTTTATTCAGACCTACCATTATGGCATAGTTCCCAAAAGCATAGACATTTTATAGCTAAATTGCCTTTTATTTACCGCTAATATTCACAAGAAATCAATCCGTTGAATTCACCAATTTTCGGTGGATTTCTGGGGAAAAGCACCGACATTCCTGGATGGTAGAAGATTGGGACTAAGTTCTACGGTAGCATAACCTTGGTGGAATCGAAAACGGTTATCTTAAAAAGCGAAAAAAAATGAGTAACTTTGGGAACAAACAAACCAATTATTTCTTCAGAGGATTTACAGCATCATTGATAACTATAGGTGGATTACTAGCCAGTAGTTTACCTACTATGGCTGTTACCGATTCCTACGAAAATGACTATCGGGTTTGTGCTGCTCAACTTTTGAGCGTGGGTATCACAGCTAAACCGGCATCTCAAAGTTGTGCCGCTACACTCCAACCACGAGAGTTATCCTCATGTGTAGCAAAAATTCATAAGCTTACACAAATCACACCTGTGGATGCCCTTTCTTCCTGTCGTCAGGCTCGTATTCCACAGGATCTAGCAACCTGTGTAGTTAGCATTAGTAAAAGTTATCAGGGTTCAGAAAATTCAGCTACTTTAACATCCTGTGGTCGCAGTTTGTTACCAGTAACCTTTGCTGATTGTGTAGTTGGTTTACGTCGAGAAATTGATTTAAGTCCTACTCAAGCATTAAATACTTGTATTGATGCCAGTGAAGGATCTAGCGGTTTCGGCGCGGTGTCTACAAAGCCATTGGGTTCTAACTCCCAGCAATAGACTTTCGCTTTAGCCCCTCAACTCCCATGAGTAAATAGATTCATAACGGTAGGGCTGGTAAGTATGCCACCCTACCCAACATAAAAATTTTGTTTTCTATTCATCTTTATTACCAACAACCATTTGTAAGATCATCGGTATTCCGCCTTCTTGGTGATATTTATCTCCCCAAGAACGAATGATTTCGTCTAGTTCCTCCATTGCTGGCTCAATCCAATCCGGCGGAATATCCAGTTCTTCCACAGCCCGCATCGTGTTTGGTTTACGCTCTGCCCAATATTTCATCATCCGGAAATACCGAGCCGTATCCTCTACCATTGTGTACGTGCGCTCTTGATCATCGGCTGGAGCATAGAACGGACGAGTGAGAGCATAAAAGGGCATTCCCCAGGGACAATCAATGCGTGTTACCGTTCCTGAATACAATAGCCGACGCTTGATGTGTTCCGCTAATGCTTCACTCAATGGCATCTGATGATTAGCAGGTAATTCTTCCTGCGATCGCTTATGGAGAAAGTCAATTAACTCCATAAATTCAAATGAGGTAACTAACTTGGCATCAGGAAGATTGTCTGGCAGCTTTTGCTCAATTTGTTTTTTCTCTTCACTGGTCAAATTCGTACCGGGGACGCGGGATCTTCCCGGTATCCAAGGATATTTTTCCATCCAGACATAGGGAAGTTGAATCAGATAGCGCGGTTCTTGGGAACCCAGCATTTTGAGAAGTTTGCCTTCAGTTAAAGCCAGTCTTACTTCTTCAACAATGATTTTCACTCGTTTCGGCTCAAGGTGGTGCAAATGCCCAGTCATTCTCAGGTTTTGCCCCTGCTCTAGATAGGTCATGTAAATTGCACACTTGGCTGCTGTTGCGGCTGCATCTAGAAATGCTCCATGCCTGTGGCCACTTGTCCGCATGGCACTAAAGGCAAGATAAAGCATGATCTGATCCATCGCACTAGGTCCAAGACGCTTGATCAGATCGATGTCGTTGGTCATATTCTACAGACGGATAAATGGCTTGTTTACAGGTGTGATATTCAAATCAAACTACGAATTATACACCCAGTTGGATACAAATATTTTTAATCTAAACCTAAAATTACTGTTTGACTCGGGAATTTTTAGGTGATAAATGTTGGGGGTGTAAATTGGTAGTTTCTCTCGTCAGACTAACTAACCCCCTCCCCTGGTATGACTCGAAGACTTTAGATACTCAGGGTGTTGGGATACAGGGGTATAGAGTAAGCAGGAGGAACGGCAGATGATTTGCATTTTGTATCTATCAAACCATTATAACTGCCTATTTCTGAAATATCTAGATATTTTTCTAAGAATTTTTCTGGAAATTTATTGCGGAGAAGTTTTAATACCACTTATGGCTGGTTAAAAGAATGCAGAATTTAGAATTTAGAATTTAGAATTACGTTTTGCAACGGGGATTTTACCCCGACGCAAAACCCGCTGCTTGTAGAAGCAGGGGACTTTAACCCCCAACGGTAAGTTAAAAAAATTTTACTGATAAAAATCCAGACAACTGAAAGTCACGACTCCCCCTACCTCCCCCACTCATTTACTAGGTTGTAGCTGATTAGGTGTTTTTTTCAAGCTAATACTTGCTGCACCTACCGTAACCAAGATAACTCCGATAACTTGGGCAATATTTAGGGATTCTTGCAACATTACCCCAGCAAAAATTACGGTTAAAATTGGGACTGTAGCTCCAATTAAAGAGGATACAGGAGTGCCTAGGTTACGAATGCCAAAATTATTGAATAAGTAACCGCACAAAGTCAAGACACCTAATATAAAAGCACTTAACACCAATTCCAGGATATTCGATGAGCTAATTGCTAAACCTAAATTACTGGGTAAAGGGATGATTAAGCAAATAAAACTTAATAACAACATGGTAGTGAAGTTAATTGAAGTCAAAGATACTGGATGTAGTTTGAGTTTAGTAGCGCATATTCTCGTCAGAATAACATAAATTGCAAATGCTATCCCGGACAGAATGGCCGTGGTGCTTCCTAGTGAGGTATTATTCACCCCTACAGACTGACTGCCTAAAACTAATAATTCACCACAAAAAATTGCTGCCATTGCCCCTGTTACCATTAAACTGGGACGTTCCTGAAATAGAACCCAGGATAGGAAGACACTCATAACTGGATAGATAAAGAAGAGGGCGATCGCTATTCCTGTTGTGACTTCACCGATAGCAATGTAAATAAATACCTGGGATAAAAATAATAAACAACCGCTAATTACTGACAAAAACAAGGACTGTTTAGTTTTGTTCTGAACAGGGGTTGCATTTGCCCGTAATGAAGCAAATAAATTTTCTAGCTCTTGCCAAATAGGAGGATGTAATATCGGCGATAAAAGTAACATTAATGGTACAACCACTAATAAACGTAGCATCAAAATTAAGAAAATATTCCCCAATGTGGGAAAGATTAACTGTTGGGTTGGCAATCCGCCCAAGGGGTTAGAAGCTGTAAAGAAAATTGCTTTAATTGCTACATTATAAAGAGACGAAACCACTGTAGACAAACAGATCAAGAGGAAACCTATTTGCAACTGTGACCAGTTGGGAGAGGTGCGGGATCTTTGTGGTCTAGGAGTTTCTGGTTGTCTAGGAGTTGCTGGTTGCTGAGGAGTTGCTGGTTGTTTAGGCGTTGTTTTTTGTTTAGATGTTGTTTCGCGCCTTAATTTTGGTGTTGGCGGTCGTCCTGTTGATAAATTAGGAGTTAAAACAGAAACTGGTTCAGGTTTTGTCTCTCCTAATGTTGGTGCTGTTAATACTTTAGAAGTCAAAACAGCACTAAGTTCAGAGTTTTTGTCTTCCAGTGATGTATCTGGATTTACGAAAGAACTGAGTTCAGGGCTTTGATTTTCCGGTATTGCTGGTAAATCTGGATTTACGAAAGAACTGAGTTCAGGGCTTTGATTTTCTGGTATTGCTGGTAAATCTGGATTTACGAAAGAACTGGGTTCGGGGCTTTTCTCTGTTGGTGAAGATAATATAACCGCATTGGCTGCTGATGTAGAATCACCCTGTGGGGATTGGTGAGGAATTAAAGTAACTGGTTCGACAATGATTCTTTGTGAGGATTTTTCCCCATTTCCATTTTGATGAGTTATGGCTTCACCACGCAGACTATCAGCTAGTTGTAAAACTGTGGGTGGGCCCCCTGTTATTACCTTGAGAGAATTTGCATCTCGATTTTTTTCTACTTCACTGCGGAGACGATTTACAAATTCTGCTAATATTGCTTCCCCTTGCTGTTGTTGGCTATACATCCGTGACAACTGTTGGGAAAGATCACCTTGATAGTTTTTGAGTTCTTGTAATAGGGAATTAAAGGCAATAGTGACGTTATCATCCAGACTGTCTAGCATATTAGTGACATTCTGTCCGATTTCATTAACTGTATTATTATTTATTTGAGCATTTTGCAACGTGACTAGATCAGAGGGATTATATTCTACGGCTTGAGTAGCTAAAGTTTTTAGTGAGGATTGTAATTGGGAAGATATGTGTTTGGCTAAAACTTCTGCTAATTGACGGATTAATACTTGCTGTTCCGTAATTTGCCGTGATTGTTGTAACTGTTCTTTTTCCTCAATTAACTTTTGAATATCGGTAGATAGTCTGGTTTTTTCAATTTCTAAGCGTTTTACGTCTTCCTGTAACGACCTCAATAGATTTTGTTGAAGATTTTCTAAATCCTCAACTACATCCCATAGGGCATTTTCTGCGGCTCTGGATAGCTCACCTCTAATGCGTGGGTTTTCTGGTCGCTTCTCAAATCGCCCCATCAGTTTCTAGCCTCTAACACCTTGATGATTAAGTTGCTGCCCCGGATACCAGACCAACATCTGTATTAAGTTTCCTTGAGAAAAGACAGGAAACTGAACAATTTCACTGAACTTATAAATTTAATTAACTTATTACAAGATTATTATCTATCATTTTTTTCAGGAATGATAGTGATGAAAGTCTTACAAATGAATACCTAACTACAAGCATCAAATCAGTGCGGAATACCTATTGATTGATAGTTGCCATTGATTTTGCCTTTGGAACGAGGGGTCAGCCTATGGCCTTAACATCAGTCTTGTTGTTCTCGAAGAGCAAAAAGCTGTTAACTGGGTAGGAAGCCTATACTTACCCGCAAGGGAAGTGTAGGTAGTTCACTGCCAGAAAATTGCCATGAGGGTAAAAATAGTGGCACTCAGGGCGGCACTGATGGGGACTGTAATTAACCAGGCCGCAGCGATATTTTGGATAGTAGCAAATTTTATTGATTTAATGTTCTGTACCAGTCCAATACCCACAACTCCACCGACAAGGGCGTGGGAGGTGGAAACGGGTAAACCTAAGCGGGAAGCTATTAAGATGGTGATGGCTGTGGCCAGTTCGGCACAAAATCCGTTACTAGGTTCTAAGGAAATAATATTTTCGCCGATGGTAGCGATAACTTTTTTACCCCAAACTGCTAAACCTGCGACAATCCCCATCGCACCGAGAACTAGAATCCAGAGGGGAATGGTGAGTTGATCACTGGGGACTTTACCTTGTTGATTAATGTAGGAAATTACTGCTAGGGGGGCGATCGCATTACCAACATCATTAGAACCATGAGCAAAGGCCACGAAACAAGCACTCAAAACTTGAAATTTGGCAAATAAACCTTGAATTTTATTGTCAATTTGACTATTTGCCAATTGTCGCCAACTGATCAAAGTCAAGCTAATTGCAGCCATTCCACCGATGAATAGGGTGATGTCATGGGGGGGAATATTCAATTTTCCCTCTGTGAGTAAGAACTGACTCAGAGGTTGAGTGATTGTGGGGAGAACGATAATGCCAAATACACTCAATAGCAATGTACTTAACCAGGGAATCCATTCCTGTAACTGGGATAGGGGCTGGGGTTGGTTAAAAATCCAATGTTGAATCAGACTATAAAACCCAGCGGCGATCGCGCCACTAATTATTGGTGTTAAAATCCAGCCAATGGTAATTAAACCAATGGATGACCAATCTATTGCTTCTATTCCCAATGCTACCCAACTAAAGCCAGCGATCGCTCCCACAATGGCATGAGACGAAGACACAGGTAAACCCCTAGCTGTAGCAATTTGTAGCCAGATCCCAGCCGTTAGCAGTACCGCTATCATTCCCATCACTAAAGTTTGTGGTGTCGTCACAAATAAGGCTGGATTAGCGATTTTCGTGCCAAGGGTAGATGTTACCTCTTGTCCAAACAAGACAGCACCCAGAAACTCTAACACCCCAGCAATAATGATTGCCTGTTTGAGCGTAATAGCCCCAGAACCCACAGAAGTTCCCATCGCATTAGCAACATCATTTGCACCCAAATTCCAGGCGACATAGAAGACTAAAAGAGCGACTATCGCAGTTTGCAGTTCCATAAAATAAACCATTCACACCTGTTAACAGGTAAAAATTGTCATGAATGATTTACATTTTCCATTTTTTTGGCTATAAAAATCTGGACGAGCTATAAAACTCGACACACTCAACAAAACTTAATTTTATCTATGTTTGATATTTTCACAAAATTAAGCTACCAAGCTCTGCAATCAGGGAAGAATTACTTTGCTTTTGCTCACAAAACCGTAAGTTCACAGATCAAAAACCTAATTTATCCATCACTTCAGCCCAATATCAGTCCTTTATCCCCGAAATTGCTCACACAACTTCAAGACAATATGAACCAGTTATTGGCAAGAGACTGGGAAGATAGTCAAGCAGGTGTGTATCCACAAAATTTATTATTTGATAATTCTTGGGACGATTTCTTCCGTTACTATCCATTAATATGCTTAGACTTACCAAACATCTGGGAACGCATTAAAAACCGAAAATATCAAGAATTTTCTCAAGAAATAGCCACAGACAACTATCCCAGCTACTATTTACAGAACTTCCATTACCAAACAGATGGCTATTTGAGTGAACTGTCCGCCAATTTATATGACTTACAGGTGGAAATTCTGTTTGGTGGCTCAACTGATGCCATGAGAAGACGCATCCTCTGTCCTCTCAAATCCCAACTAACAGCATTTGACCATATTCCCCAAGAACAACTCCGAGTCATAGATATTGCTTGTGGTACTGGACGAACACTGAAGTTAATCAGAGCAGCTTTACCCGACGTATCTTTATTTGGTATAGATTTATCCTCAGCCTATTTGCGGAAAGCCAACGAACTATTATCCCAAATTCCTGGAGAATTACCGCAACTCGTGCAAGGAAATGTCGAAGAGTTGCCTTATCGAGATAATTATTTTCATGGCACAACTTGTGTTTTTCTGTTTCATGAGTTACCAGCGGCAGTTCGTCAAACTGTAATTGAAGAGTGTTTTCGGGTCACAAAACCAGGAGGCGTTTTTATCATCTGTGATTCCATTCAAGAAAATGATCTACCGGAGATGGAATTAGTTGTCAAAAACTTCTCAGAGACTTTTCATGAACCTTATTACAATCATTACGTTACAGATAACCTGGTAGAGCGGTTAGAAAAAGCTGGATTTGAGCAAATAGAAACCCAAGTTCACTTCGTCAGTAAATATTGGATTGCTCACAAACCAAGTCACTAGAAATTCAGCATTCACAATGAAGGTTGATAACTAAGAAAAGTTTTCTTTTTCCTCACTTCCGGTAATTGTTCCCACCTACTAACGCCCAATGTGTACCGGGCGCGATTACCACAGGTGAGATTGGTACGTGTATTAGTGAATTGGTTACCAATACACGCCAAGGTTTGAGTAATTACCGGATGTTTTGATGAAATATTGAACAATTTTCGAGAGATGAAGTGCTGTAACTGTCTATGTTTTTAGCAGAGAAATTGCAATACTGATAGCTTGCGTGACGACGCAGTAGCCGTGGGACTGATCAAAGATATAGTGCTTGTAACTATCTATATCTGGTGTCAGTGAAAGGGAAATTTACAAACGATAGAATCAAACAAGTGTAGTGCTGTAACTGTCTATATCGTTTCGATTCAAGAAGTGGTATGCAGAATTTAAAAGATCCAATAATCCGGTAATATCATTTCTGGGTTGGCAGGTTTTACGCTTTGACGCTTCCATAACAGAACTGAAATTGCCAACTTATCCATCTAATCCTCTACGACCACTACCTCGGTGAGGATTGGGCTTTTCGGGTTGGTTGGGGCTAGGTTTGGAGTTATCAGCCAGGTTGAAACTCTGGTTTAACACCAAAGGTGAAAGCTGGTAATCGGACTTAGCCATTGACAGAGCGGAAAAACGAGTCTGTACTGCTTCGCAGTTAAAAGCTAAGGAGCCAAGGACCAGACTCGATACTAAAAGTGAAATGGCAGCACGCATAGTAGATGTCTATTTTAGAACTCTCTACTTCACTAATACTTAACTTTTATATGTCTGTCCGGAAAATTCGGGAAAAAGTATTGTAGTTTACTGAATAAATGTTCATTTTATACTTCTTCAAGATGCTCAACAAGTAACCAATTTCCAGAGAAATTTGGTCGCCCCCAAATCTTGAGTATTTTTTCTGGGGTCAAAGCTTGCAGTTGTTGGTCTATATCAGATTTCAACGTCACAAGCTGCCAATTTGTTGTAGTTAAATTGGTGTCATTTGTAATATTAAATTGGTAATTTTGCTCACCCAGTCGTCGGAATTTGCCTGTAAAGCAGTCGAGATCTAATTTATTATCTTCATCGACTAAAATACAAGGACAGTTACCATCGGCAGGATAAGCTTCTGGGTGGTCTAAATAATAAGTTTGCCAGTACAACCAATCGGGATGATTAGTTAATAAGTTAAACAAGGGAACAATTGGGCTAGGTGCATCGTCGTCTGTCAATAATGCAGCCTGCAAACTCTTCACTGGTAAATCCCTGGGTTGACATTCTAGCACAATACAAAGAGAAGCTGCCATACCTGCTGCTTGTCCAATTCCCATGACTATTGGTTGAAGTCTAGTAGCGCCGTTAGCGATGTGGGAAACGGAAATGTTTTTTTCACAAACTAGCAAACCATCTGTAGTAGCAGGAACCAGGGCGCGATAGGGGATAGTGAAGGGTGTTCCTGTCCATCTTCCACCCCAGCGGATAGATTTAGGTTGCAGTGAGAACTCTACACCAGGATAATGGTGATCGTTGGCATAGTTACCAACAGCGATAGCATCAGAAAATGGTAATGCGGTATTACTGTTGGCTAAAGGCAAAATATCCTGTTCACAAACGGTAGTTAAGCCTACTAGACGGCGACTTTCCCGATAATAGGGATGGAGGGCAAAGGCGGAGTTAGGATGGGGAAACAGGTTTTCTGCTAATCCGTAACGCCTACCAAACTGGGTTTGAATGAAATGGGCAAAATTCTGACTGTGCCAATAACATTCTTGCACAAATTCGCGCTTTTTCACTGAGTCTAGCAACCGATTGGCATTTTGGCAGTAATCGTTGCCCGCAATAGGCCAGTTAATCATAAATCGATCTGCTGGTAAGCGTCCATAGTTCAAAAATTTTTCTGGACTATAGTTATCCCAAGCTCCTGTAAACTGAGATGGATCATAGTTAGGGGCTGGAAGAATTGCTGGGGCGGTATTTTCGCCAAAGTCTTCCATGACTACTACCCAAGTTGGTGCTTGGACTGGATAGGTTTGGGTCAGGGAGTTAAAATTTGTTGGGGCGCTGGGTTCTCTCCATTCTGACTGTAATTCCCAACCCCAACGGTGAGGGATTTCTCCTAATGCTAATAAGTCTCCTAATTCTGTGCCGTCAAGGATAATTTTGGCGTTGACGGTGAAATCTGCAAAGCGGACACCTGTGATACAGTCTTGGGTTCGCAACACTGCTAATGGCACTTGTCCCGAAATCCACTGAAGATTCGGTAATTCTCGCACCCAGTCGGCAAATATTTCTGCACCTATCCGCGGATCATAACTGAAAAAGCTGACCCAACTGTTATCTAATCCCCCTGGTTGTCTACGTTGCAATTCTTGTAAAAAAGCTCCCCATAAACCTGTTTGCAATGCTTGTAATTCGTTTCCGTCTGGTGCAGATACACCGGCAGAGGTTAGCATTCCTCCTAACCAGGGAAATTCACTCACAAGGATTGTTTTTACACCTCGTCGTGCTGCTTGGATAGCAGCCGCTGTTCCACCTGTGCCTCCACCAACTACTAGGACATCTGTTGTATAGGTTTGATTCATAATATTAAGTCAATTGGTTATTGGGTATTAGGAGACGTTTATCACAGATCATCCTCTTGTGATTCAGTATTAATTCTTGCTTTGCTGGTGTATATTATTCAATATTGAATTTAGATAATTTATGAATAATATCTTGCGAATAGGGACTTTGCTGAGAGAACGTTACAAAATTATCGATCTTTTGTCTCATCATACTGGTTTTGGCATTACCTATAAAGTTAAAGACTCTAATCATCCAAATCAACCAATTCGGATTTTAAAACAACTCAAAAAACCTACTGCATCTAAATTAGATATTGAAAACTTATCTATTTTACAACAGCAAGAAATATTAAATCAATATTGGCAAGAATATTTAAGGCTGTTCAGAATAGAAACGCAAGCATTAGGTAAACTTGGTGAGAAATATGAACAAATTCCCACAATTTATGAACGATTTCCAGAAGGTGGAGAAGAATTTTATGTCCAGGAATATATTGAGGGAGATTCTTTAAGTCAAGAAGTCAGACAAAATCAAAGATTATCAGAACAAAAGACGATATCTTTATTAATTGAGATTTTAGAAGTTTTTGCATACATTCAAAATAATCCTGGTTATGCAATTATTCATCGAGACATCAAACCCGATAATATTATTCGCAGAAGTAGCGATAATAAATTAGTTATCATTGATTTCGGTTTAGCGAAAGAAGTAACCGTTCCGGGAATAAAAGTAGGTTCAGTTATGGGAGGAACAAAAGGATATATTGCACCAGAAATATTATTGGGAATAGTATCTTTTGCTAGTGATATTTATTCTATTGGTATGATTGGAGTCTTTGCTATCACGGGAGAAGATCCCAGTTATACACCTTTATTAGCTGAAAATTGGCGAACAAAAGCAAATGTACGTCCTGAATTTGCTGATATTTTAAATAAAATGATTTGTGAGGATTATACAAAACGCTTTCAAACCGCCAAAGAAGCCTTACAAGCATTAACAGTAAGTCAACCAATTCCAGTACCTCCACCAACTCCAGCGCCTCCAATTCCCTGGAAATTAATTCTTGGCACTATTTCAGGAATCATCCTCATTATCGGTGTAGTTATGGCTGTCATGTCCATATTACCCAAATCTCAGGATCAACTAATAGCTGATGGTAAAGCCAAATCAGGAGAACTAACATCATCAGATCAAAAAGAGTTATCTAGTGATAAAACTTATGATGTTTATACTTTTAAAAGTGATAAAAAACAATATTTAACAGTGCAAATAATCAGCAATGATTTTCAACCACAACTCACCATTCTCAAACCAGATGATAAATATTTTAATCCTGTATCTAATGTAGGAACAAAGGATAATGATTTCACCGCTTCTATTATGGTAGAACCGGGTACTTATCAATTTAAAATTACATCAACAAAAGCAGCAAGTGGTAATTATGTAATTAAAGCTTGGGTGACAGATAGGTAATTAGTGATAAAATCCCCATATTCATCCTGTACATCCTTAAATCCTGGACATCCTGATTCAGACAATAAAGATAATAATCCAGCACAAAGACAATCCCAATTATGAAAAGTTATCAGTGGCTATTATTTCCAAGTATACTCATTTTAAACCTCACATTCACAGCGTGTCAAAAATCTGAAAAGGTTGTTTTCTCCTGTGAAACAGACGGTAATGGAGAATCTGTTACGAAGGTTAAATACCAAGACAAAACGCGAGATTTAATAGAGTGGAAACGCACGAATTTTGTAAAAGCTGGTTTTCCTCCTCAACGAAGATGTCAGGAAGTAACACCAAAGTTACAAACTGCTTATGATAATGGAAGTTTGAAAGATTTAACTTGGGGTTATTCTGAAGCTGAAAATGACCCTCGTAAAAACTTTAAATCTTTATGTACTACCACAGGAAAAAATTGTCATACTTTGATTTTAACGTTATTAGAATCAGATGATCCTAATGTGGAATTAAACGCTTTTACTGCGGTGTTAAATGGTGATACTGAGGGAGCATTCCAGCAAAAGTCCTGTGCAGTAAAACCTCGTAGTAATTTAACTTGTACTGTTGATATATTCAAAGTGTTTAATAAATAAAGATAGGAACAAAGCCAATAAAGCCAATAAAGCCAGGGAATAAATTCCCTGTCTCAAAGCTAAAGTCGGTTAAAACCGACTGAATGGAAGGATTTTTTGGATTTTTTAGTCCGTTTTAACGGACTTGCGCTATTAGACTGGGAATTCATTCCCAGGCGGGTTATGAAGCAAATCGAAAATTAGCCAATAACCAAATTATCAAATACCAATGGAAGAATTTTTTAGTCCGTTTTAACGGACTTTCGCTATTAGACGGGGAATTGATTCCCCGACGGGTTATGAAACAAACGGAAAATTAACCAATAACAAAATTATCAAATACCAGGAGTACCATCTATGAAATTACACAAATTATCCCATCTGTTATTATTCTTTATCCTCCTATTTCCCGCTTCTCCCATTATTATCACTGGTTGTAGTTCTTCCCTATTCGCACGCAAACCAGGGACTTTATCAGAATCAGAATTAAATAATATCTTAAAAGAAATTACTGTTAAAGTCCTAGTTGATGATAAAGAAGCAGCTTCAGGAACTATTATCAAAAAACAAAACGGTTTTTATACTGTTCTCACTAATTATCATGTGATAGAAAATGCTAAATCTGTGAAAATTGTCACTCCAGATAATCAAGTTTATCCCGTTGAATTTTCTAAGGTAGATAGACAAGATAATAAAAAAGATGATTTATATGATTTAGCTAAATTGACTTTTAGCAGTGAAACCACTTATTTAGTTGCTGGTTTAGGGGAAGAGAATATTAAACCAGGAGAAAAGGTATTTGCTGGAGGATATGTTAAAGGTAATTTGCAAACTACCAAAGGTACAGCGAAATTATTTTTAAATCAGCCGTTAATTAAAGGACAGCAAATAGCTTATGATAATGATATTCAACAGGGGATGAGTGGAGGTGCAATTATTAATGAAAATGGTTATTTGGTGGGGATAAATAGTAAACTTGCTCACCCGGTTTTACAAACTGATTTTCGCTATTTACAAGGTGAACAACCTGATGATAAAACTTTAAAGGAATGGGGTAATTATAGTTGGGGTATTGCGGTTAATTTAGTGGATGAAGCTGCACCTGATTTAGCTTTGTTTCCTGAGAGGGTAATTAGGAAAATTGGGGGTATTCCGGCTAAGGTTTTAGATATTGCTAAACAGTCTTCGGTGCAGATTAAACAGGCTAATGGTGGTATTGGTAGCGGGGTAATTATTGCTAAGGATAATGATATTTATTATGTGTTAACTGCGGGTCATGTGGTGGAAAATAAACAGGAGTATCAAGTTGTTGCACCTGATAAACAAGTATATGAGGTGGATAATCAGACTATTCGCACCAGAAAGGGACTTGATATGGCTGTTTTACAGTTTCGTAGTTCTCAGGTTTATCAAGTTGCTACTTTGGGGGATTATAAGTTAAAGGAACAATTTGTTTTTCTTTATGGTTGGAAGGGAGAAGAATTAAATCATCCTTCTTTGTTTAGTGTGGGAAAAATGCTGGCTAGGGAAAATAGAGAATTTTGGGCAGCAACTAGAGGTTATGAATTAGCATATAGCAATGAAGGGTATCCGGGAATGAGGGGTGGTGGTATTTGGGATACAGAAGGGAAATTAGTTGGTATTCATAATTATGCAGAAACAGATATTTTAGGATTTAGTTTGGGTTTATCTGTTGAGAGATTTTTATTTTATCAAAAAGCGGACTTCTGGAAACTCCCTCAATCCAGTTTCTATATAGAAAATCATCCTTCTCCGGTATCAAATGTGAATGCGATAGGCATTTCTAAACCTTTTCTTCCTAATCTTGTAAATAGTAATGGTTATAATTTATTGGCTTATGGAATTAAATTATGGCGTATTGGAGATGAACGATCTATAGACTATATGTTCAATGCAACAATAAAAGATCCAAATTTATGGCAAGCAGACTATAATATGGCTTTTATTGCTTCTTTCTATGAAAACGATAGTTTATCTTTAGGAGCTTTAAATATTATAAACGATGTTATTGATCAACAACCAACTTTTTCTCGTTCTTACTTAGTCAAGGCTTTAATTTTAGAAAAAATGGAATTGTATACTGATGCTTTAGATGCTTTAAACAAGGGAATTCAACAACCCGTTAAACAGAAAAACTATGATTTTTCTCTTTATTGGCTTCGTGGCGAGATATTTGATGAATTACAGCAATATGATGAAGCTATTAGGGATTATAGCAAAGTAATTTCTATCAATCCTGATAGTAGATTATTTTACTACAAACGTGGGTTAATTTATAGTAGACAACGAAAATTAGATCAAGCAATTCAAGATTATAACCAAGCTATTGCCATTGATACTACCTTTGCAGATGCTTATTATAAGCGTGGATTAACGTATATTTTAAAACGTAATATTCAAGGGATTCAAGATTTAAGAACTGCAAAACAACTCTATGAACAGCAAGACAATACTCATACTCAAGAATATCAAAAACTACAGAATTTATTTACCTTCTATTCTATACCCCTACATTAACCAACCCTAATCAAAAACAACCAAACTAACACCACAACCACTAGCTGCTTCCGCTAACCGAGAATCAAGAATTGCTAATTTACCTCACCTGAAACTACAATTAGAGTATAATTAAATAATGCCAATATGCCAGCCAAAGATATCTACCATAACGAAGTCAAAAACGCATTGATAAAAGACGGTTGGACTATCACAGACGACCCTTATATTATCAAATACGAGGATGCTGAACTATACGCAGACCTAGCAGCAGAAAAACCAATTGCAGCAGAACGTCAAGGACAGAAAATAGTTGTGGAAATTAAAAGTTTTGTCAGCAAATCGCTGATGTATGATTTTCATAACGCCTTGGGACAATATATAGTATATCGGAATCTCATTCAACTTACAGCACCAGAATATAAACTCTATTTAGCTATTGATGATGTTGTCTATGAGAAATTTTTTCAACGCAAATCTGTACAAGCTGTAATTCAGGAAAATCACCTGCTGTTAATAGTTGTTAATACAGAAAAGGAGGAAATTCAGCAATGGATAAACTAGAACAATACCGGAATATTATCAAAAAAATATTGACTGAATATTACGAAATGAGTAATACTCAAATTTCAAAAAAATATGAATTTGAAGTTAGTGAACGTTTAGCTATTGATGAAAACAGAGATCAATATATTTGGTTTCGTTTTGGTTGGGATGACAAAAAGCAAATACAGCATATCATCATTTATCTTACCATTAAAAACGGCAAAGTTTGGGTAGAAGAAGATGCAACAGATTTATGTATAGTTGATGATTTACTATCAGCAGGAATACCGCAAAATGATATTGTTTTGGGTTTCCATCATCCCAGTAAAAGAGTTTTCACAGAGTTTGCTACCGCTTGAAATAACGAGAATATTGTAGGGGTTTAGCAATGCTAAACCCTTACCTTTTATGTTAAAATAAACATAGATGTAACCCTCATAAAAATTATGAAAAGTCGCAGTTTTACAGTCATAATCTACAAAGAAGATGATATGTATATCGCTGAATGTCCAGAAGTTGGTACTGTAGATCAAGGAGAAACAATAGAACAAGCAATAACAGGTTTAAAAGAAGCAACACGACTTTATTTAGAAGAATTTCCTTTACCAGAAACCTCTCCTAGATATGTGACTAGCATAGAGGTTACTTATGCCTAAATTACCACGAATTTCTAGTAAAGAAGCAATTCGGACATTAGAACGTATGGGTTTTTATCAAATTAGATAAACAGGTAGTCATGTAATCATGAAAAAACAAACAATTAATGGAGAAGTTGGTTGTGTTGTACCATTACATCCAGAATTAAAAGTAGGTACATTAAGCGGTGTTCTTAAACAAGCACAAATTACTCCTGAAGAATTTATAGAAAATCTATAAAAACTATATCTCTAGTTTAAACAAAGATTTATGAACAAAACACCAATGAATCAAGAAGATGATTTTGATGCTGATGATTTATTACCAGAGTATAATTTCGATTATACAAAAGCTCGTCCTAATCGGTTTTCTACTACCTCAGAAAATAAAATTACTGTAATTCTTGATCCTGATGAAGAATAAAGTTTTTCAAACATCAGAAGATGTGAATCGTGCTTTACGTTGTTTGTTATCTGCTATTCCTGAAAAATAAAGCCATTACATTATTGAATATATTGACATTCTGTAGGGGTTTAGCAATGCTAAACCCCTACGAGATGTTATGGATTTTGCAAAATTGCTGTAACTTGTCTTTTCAAATTAGATAAATTTTGTTCAATAATTTGCCAAACTAAATTAAGATTTACCTTTAAATAATCATGAATTAAAACATCTCGTAAACCTGCCATTTGCTGCCAAGGAACATCAGAATATTGACTTCTCAACTCAGGTGATAATCTCTTTGTTGCTTCCCCAATGATTTCAAAATTGCGAATTACAGCATCTTGAATCATCTTGTTTTGCATAAATTCCTCTTTACCACCTTTCGTATATTCTTCTATTCGTTCAATACATTCTTTAATATTACTTAAATACAAACGCTCATCTTTCATAAAGGTACAGCCTCACTTAATACTTTATCTCTAATTAATTCATGTAAATTACCAGGTTCAGCAATATCCACTTTTCGTCCTAGCAATGCTGCTAAATCTTGCATTAAACCAATATAATCAAATAAACTACTTTGTGGTTTAAGTTCTACTAAAAAATCTATATCACTATCTGGTGTTGCTTCACCTCTAGCAACAGAACCAAAAACTCGCAGATTATAAGCACCATACTTAGTGGCAATTTTTAATATTTGTTCTCGAAATGGTAGCAATAATTCTTCAATTCCCATAAGTTATTTTTGAAAAAGATTAGCCCTTTCTATTTTATTAGATTGCATCAGTATTTGTCAATACAGAAAAGGAGGAAATTCAGCAATAAAACTTATGAAAATTCGCACCTTTACAGTAATTATTTACAAAGAAAATGGTAAACATTTATCTTTAGCTAAATCCTGAGAACAATTAATTAATGTGGCTTGAAATGTCACAATTTTCCAAGGTTGAATATTTTCTTCTAATTTAAGACAATTCTCTAATAAATCAACTGGTTCTCCTAAACTTAAAACCTCACTTTGTAAAGATAAATTCGCTGTTTTTCCATGACATTCATAAAAGCGAAGAATGAATTTCTCCGAATCATCTTCACTGGGTTTAAGTGCCATTAAAATCAAATTATCCGCTGATAAATCTAGAAAACTTTGACTTTGACAACCATCTGAATTACATTGATAATTATCTGGATTTACTAATACTTCAAAAGGCACGTTTAACTCATAACCACGTTTTACAGTTTCTGCTTCTTCCCAACTGCCCAAATGAGGGTATAAGCTATAGGTAAATTCGTGTATTCCTCTATCAGCTTGGGAGTCTGGCCAATGGGAACTTCTTAGCAAAGTCAGACGCAGTTGGTTAGGTTGGGCATCGTAACCATATTTACAATCATTGAGGAGACTAACTCCGTATTTTCCGACTTCTGTATCTGTGGTTAAATCTGCCCAATGTAAAGCGGGGACTTCCCATTTTGCCTTCTCTGCGGAGGTTTGGGGATTTGTAAGACGACGAATAGCACCACAGGGGATTTCATAGGTGGCAAATTCGGCTTGGAGATTGAGAGGAAAGGCTGTTTTTACTAATACCTGATTTTCTTGCCAATTTACAGTATTAGTTATTTTCAAAATTGGTGAACCAAGTTCCAAAATGTAATCTTGACAAAATTCCGATTTTCCCAGTTGACGCACTACTCGCAACCGTTGGTGAATTTCTCCATATTCTTGCCATTGAATTGATTTTAATTCGGTTGGAGGGAGGGGTTTTGTGTTATAATTGGGATCTATATTCCAAGCATCCCAATATTGGCCGCTGTCGGTAAAAGCTTGAAGTTGATTTCCTGCACCGGTTAAAATTTCCCTTTGTTTAATTTTATCAAAGACGCTGGTTAAATCTCCGGTTTCGGGGTTAACTTGAATTTGCAGATATTCGTTTTCTAATATCCAGTTTTTGGGGAATATTTTCGGCTGGGGGGAAGAGGGAGAAATCCAGAAAATGCTGTAACCTATAGATGGGATGGTTGCGAAAAATAATAAAGTTGAATTTTCGCAGTTTTGGCATAAAATTTCTTTTCCTTGAATATCAGCAACTTTCCAGGTTGGATAATTTGGGGTGATGATTTTTGATAAGTCAACTGTAACAACTTCCGCACGTTCCCAGTTGAGAGAGTTAAAAATTATGACGGGAATACTTTCAGAATTGGGAGGTTGTGGTATATTGATTTTGGATGTGATTCCGATTAAGGACTCTTCTAATATTTTCGTTCCCATTTTTTCCACCGCTTCCCATTCCGGTAAAGCGTCTTCATAAACTTGGGTAATGGAAGAACCGGGTAAAATATCGTGAAACTGGTTAAATAAAACTTTTTTCCACGCGGTTTCTATTTCTGTTTGCGGAAATTTCGCACCACAAAGGATATTTGCTAAAGTTGCGAATAACTCAGCACTATATAATAGATGTTCAGATTTACGATTCCAGCGTTTTTGATCTGCGTGGGTAGTATAACATCCTCTGTGGAATTCTAAATAAAGTTCGTTTTCCCAAACTGGTAAATTTTGACTTTCAGATTTTATGAATTGAAGATATTTTTCCGAAGTTGTAAATTCTAACTTGGGGAAAATTGGGGAATGTTCCCAACGTCTTCCAGTCTCCAGCATATCACGAGTTGGACCACCACCATGATCACCAACACCAGGAAGCCAAAGGGAATCTTGTAAACCTGTTTGAGTTTTCCACTCACAAGCGTACTTGGCCATTTTAACAGGTTCGATGGTTTCGCCGATAGGTGCGGACATGAAACTTAATGTTTGACTACCATCGAGCGATCGCCACCAAAATAAGTCATAATCAAATTTAGTTGTATCATTCCAGCGGAGTTTTTGCGTCACAAAGAATTCAATTCCCGCATTTGCTAAAAATTGGGGTAATGTCGCACAAAAACCAAAGGTATCGGGAACCCAAACTACAGAAGATGTTTTTCCGAACTTCTGCAAAAAATACCTTTGTCCATATAATAACTGACGAACTATAGACTCACCAGCAATTAAATTTAAATCCGGTTCTACCCAAAAACCTCCCAAAACTTCCCATTTTCCGGCTTTAACTTGGTTTTGAATTTCTCTAAACAAGTCAGGACGATTTTCTTCTACCCAAGCATACAACGCCGGTGTGGTATGACAGAATATCAATTCGGGAAAATCTTTTTGGAGTTGTAAAACTGACTCAAAAGTATTTTGTGCTGCTTTCCAAGTTTCTGCTACAGGCCATAACCATGCTAAATCTAAATGGGCATGACCTAATAAATTGATTTTATATTTTTGGGCGTTGATAAATTCAGCTAAACCCACATAGGTTTCTCGCAAATTCACCAAATATGTTTTCCAATCTTGATTTTCTGCGTCTTTAAGATTTGTAACTTTCTCAACTTCCCTAGCTAGATTTGGAATTTTTTCTGGTGCGAAGTTTTGGATAAGAATTTCCGTAACTGCTAATTCATCAGCAATAAAACCAGCATCAGGATGATTGTAATCTGTTGACTCGTAAATTGCAAGCGATCGCATCAACGCCCCATCACAATGTCCCGGACTCACCAACCGCAAAGCTATGGTAAACTCTTCCCCAGGAGTTACACTAGAACTGAGTAATACTCGCGGTGAAGAATCAAACAAATCCCCCGTCAATACTAACTTACCATTAACATATACTTCCGCTAAATCTGCCCACCATACCAAAGCCACGCGCAAAGACAAACCCGTTAACGGAAAGTTGTGTAAATTCTCAGGAACAGAAAATTTTTGTCCTAACCATAATACCTGTTTTCCCCCTTTCCAGAAAATATGATCTTTTTCATTTAGCTCAACAGGTAGCCAATCAGTTAAACTAAATGGGATAAAATCAGTAACTACCTCGTCAGTTTCCTGATATCTCCAGAGTGACTGGATATCAACTTGACAACAAGAACGCAAATTTTCAATTGCTGTGGATATAGATTTGGTATTTAATGAGGATACAGGAAGATTCATAGTTCCAATAAAATAATATAAATAATTTTTATACTAAAGACGTTTGGGACATAAACTTTTACAAAATTCCATATGAGATAGGGAATTGATTCCATTGCTGGTGTATCTCCCCAAATTACTCGGTTATGAGTTAAAATCGCCTTGAAATCAAAAAAAATACTGAATTAAATATATAGACTATGACAACAAAAATATCTAGTCAACTATTTCCAAGACTGACTCAAATCTTCGCTATAGCCTCCTTAACAGCATTAACAACCATCCCAGTCACCAGTCAACCCAGTTACGCTGGAGATACCACATTTTATTGTGACACACAAAATGGTAAATATTTCACCTTTGCCAAAACCGAAGACCGGAGCAAATCCCAGATTATAGGTTGGACTTCAACAGACTTTCCCCCACCTTATAACCCCAAATATCGCTGTCAAGTAGTATCAGAAAGATTTCAGAGAAATTACGACAACGGCACACTCAAAGTTATCTCCACTGGCATAGTTAACCGTCAACCTGTAATTTGCTCTGGAAGTAGCTCTACTACAGTCTGTAATAGTAGTAATTTACTATTTACCCTCAAATCAGGTGCAAATAGAAAAGCCGTAGCTAATAGGCTATTTAATGACGGTGCTTTAGCTGCGGGTAAAATACCAAATTTCAATTCCAATTCTGAAGATATTATGTTTGACTTTGATATCTATTTGAATAACTTACAAGGTGAGTAAAAATAAACAGCCAAATACCAATGGTATAGAGATGTTCCGAAAAATATCTCTACCTACCATTATCAAATTAATCATTGGTGTTAGTAGTTTATCTATCATGCTTTCAGCATCAACTGTAAACCTGAGTGTTTATGCTGAAAGCACCAGTATCAATCAACTGCTAACCCAACTTTTTCAACGACGAATAAAAAAGCAAGCAGCAGCTATTACCGTTCAAGTCCTATCAACGGAGTTTCTAGGTTCAGGAATTCTGCTCAAAAAACAAAACAATATTTATACAATTTTAACAAATGCCCATGTTTTAGAAGCAGATGAACCACCTTATCAAATAGTAACTCCAGATGGACAAATACATCAAGCCAAAGTTTCTAAAAAAGGAGATTTTGGTAAATATGACTTAGCAATTTTAGAATTTTCCAGTAATAAAAATTATGCAGTAGTAACTATGGGAAATCAACCGCAAATAGGAGACGAAGTATTTATTGCAGGTTTTCCCCGCAACGAAGACACAGAGAAAAAATTCACATTCCGCACCGGGAAAATAAATTTGGTGCTGGAAAAAGCCTTAGAAAGAGGATATCAAATCGGATATACCAACCAACTAGAAAAAGGCATGAGTGGGGGACCACTATTAAACAAAAATGGTGAATTAATCGGTGTTAATGGAATGCACGCTTATCCAATTTGGGATACTCCCTCAACATTTATTGATGGTAAACTAGCCGATGAAAAATTACATCAACAAATAGTACGTTTAAGTTGGGCTGTACCGATAGATAAACTCAAACATTTTTAATAATCCCTCGTTCCCAGTCTCCGACTGGGAATGCAGAAGTGAGGCTCTGCCTCAAAATCAAGTAAGATGATAAAGGCAGCACGTCATACATAGCAACGAGGATCGAGGATAAGATATTGTTGGGAAATAGTTGATGATTTTAATTGTCAGAATCAGGATACCCAGGATTTTAGGATTTACAGGATGAGGATTTATGATGAGAATGCAATCTTTTATGATTCTGTTAATCCTGAACATGACCCTATATGCCGACACAGATTCCCACTATACTATAATAGTAGTCTTAACCAGGAAAATTGTCAAGATGTTTTTAATGCTATTTAGATGATAAAATCCTGAAATCCTGAAATCGTGATTCAGACAATAAAAATCCTGAAAATCCTCAAATCCTGGACATCCTGATTCAGACAATTAATATGAACTATAAATATACTATCCCCAGCCTATTTATTCTCACATCTATCACCCTGACACAACCAGCCATAGCCCAGGGTTTATCATGTAATCAAGAAGTAGATGAAATAGCCCAAAAAATCACGGTTTTAATTGATATTAATAATAAATATAATGGTTCGGGAGTTTTGATCAAACGTGATAGCAATACC
>NZ_VIKZ01000035.1:0-11034 GCF_009711985.1 Dolichospermum sp. UHCC 0260
TGTTGCTCCTGTTGCTTTAAGCGCTCCTGCAATCAACGGTTAATAAGTTTAGTTACATAGAAAACGCTCTCCAATCATGGGGGGCGTTTTTTTGTATTCATTTTTCACATTCGCGTTTAGTCACATAATGCCGATAGCGAAACATTGCTTCTAGCTGTGTTTGCACTAACCAACCACTAATAAATTCTATTCCATCACCACCAGGCATAGAATAAGTAATATTATCGGTTAATCTAGCTTTGCCATTTTCTTCTGTAAACTCATGACGATGTACCCAGGACTCAAAAGGTCCAGATATCTGTTCATCGGTGAACAGACGATATTCTTCATAGTCTGTGTGCCGCGCTAACCAAGTTAAGGGTAAAATACCCAAAAAAAGCCGAAATTCTGTAATTGCACCTGCTGATAGTCCTCCTTCCCGTCTGACTATTTGTACAGGTTGCCAAGGTGGGGTGAGTATTTGGAGTATGTCTGGTCTTTCGTGGAATTTCCAAACTACTTCTATTGGTGCGTTAATAATTGAGGAATGTTTAAAGTGCAACATGAACAAAGAAACCTAAAATTGAGCCTTTAGATTCAGTCTTGATAATTTTATCAGAAAATAGGCTAAAACGCCCGAATTAACCCCTAAAAATCCTTAAACTAAGTATAACGAGAGAATGCCATAAAAAGCTGATGCTGCCATTGCTAATTAAGGTATAAAAAAATATTTTATAAACTTTTTGAATTTACTGCCTAGATATCTATTTTCTATGCCATAATGGGAGTCGAGAAGTAATTCGGTGGACCTCGTTTGTTTTTAGTATTGATAGGCTTTTTCCCTTTGGTATTTACAGACTTTTCTCCGAAATCTAAATCTCTACACTCTTATGATTTTGGAGAAAATCTATGTCAATTTATGTAGGCAACCTCTCTTATGAAGTTACCCAAGAAGGCTTAAGCGAAATCTTTAAGGAGTATGGCACTGTAAAGCGTGTTCAGCTACCTACCGACCGAGAAACTGGTAAAGTTCGCGGTTTCGGTTTCGTGGAAATGGAATCAGATGCAGAAGAAGAAAAAGCCATTGAAGCCCTTGATGGTGCTGAATGGATGGGACGTGATTTAAAAGTGAACAAAGCTAAACCCAGAGAAGAACGTAGTTCTTTTGGTGGTGGAAACCGTAGCGGCGGTGGTGGCCGTAGCGGCGGCTATGGCGGTGGCGGCGGTGGAAACCGTTACTAATATCCATAGACCAAAGCTTAACAAATATCCGCCTCTAGGATAATTAGGTTGAATAAAAGTTCAGGAATTAATACCTGAGCTTTTTTTAATGGAAAATTTTCTATAAAAATAATGATGATGTAGCACTTGCCAGCATGATTAGTCATAAAATGTTACTTTGGGAAGCGATAACTAATTTACACTTCCTGACATTTACCAATGCCTTATCTTACTGCTGCGAGGGAAATTCGTTCCTTAATTACTGAATATACCACAGCTAAAACTTTGTGGATAGATACAGAAGTTGCTGATTATAAAACTCGTAATCCAAGATTATCACTGATTCAGGTGTTGGCTAATCCTGAAGATATGACTGGTAATAGTGTTTATTTATTAGATGTTCTCGATAAATCAGATGTAATTTCTGATTTTGTGGAGAGGATTATGGTTAATGATGCTATTGAAAAAGTTTTTCATAATGCTGGTTATGACGTGAAATATTTGGGAGCTAAAAAAGCCAAAAATATTACTTGTACTTTGGAAATGGCGAAGAAAATTCCCGTCTATTTACTACCATTACCTAATTATCAATTGAAAACCCTAGCTACTAAACTTTGTAATTTTCATGATATTAATAAACAAGAGCAAACGAGCGATTGGGGAAAAAGACCATTAACTGAAGAACAAATAGAATATGCTTATCTTGATTGTATTTATTTAGCTCAAGTACATTTACGATTATTAGAATTAGAGGCAAACTTAAAGATAGATCCAATTAGGGAAGATCTAAGTTTATTGACTGCTAGATATATAGAAATTGAACAGCAACAAAAAATACTCAAATCAGAATTTGAGCATTTACAAGAACGGGTAAAACAAGCGATGTTAGTCCAGAATATTTCTGAAACATCATCTTGTAAACTTACAAGTTATGAGCGAAAAACTATCAAGACTCAGTTTCAGGAATTGGTAGATTTGGTAGAAAATCAAGGTGTTGATTTAGATTTTACAATTACTCTAACCGAAGATATTCGCAAAAATTTGGGGGTAAATTTGGAAAAATTGACTGTAAATGTTGATATAAATACTTATTGGAAAATAACGCCTAAAAATCAAGAAGGTGAGGAATACTGAGAAACTCTGTGAACTAGTTTTGAGTCTATTTCCTGATACTGGTATGGAAATTTTTCTCAAATTGCTAACAAAATTAACAGAATTATCAACGGTGGTCTAGTAATAATACAAATATAGCTATCAGGGATTTTTTTAGTATTTAGTAATATGCGGTGATTGGCTGGATAAATTTATTTATTTCCGATAACTTCAGGGAATTTTATCATTTGAATTGAATATTAATCAAAAAGCGAGAGTATTTCCTAAGTAAGCAATTTAGTGAATGATTTACTCCAGGTATAATGGCGATTTATAGTAAATTATGAAATGGCAGTTATTGAGACACAAACACAGAGAAGTAAACAGAGCATTCACTATAGCGATGGTTACTATTTTTAGCGGGATTATTTGCGTTTCTTGTAGTAATAATCAAGATGTTTTGGTGACAGAAAGAGGAGCAAGTCCCCCAAATCCACAGATAGGGAGAACCTCTAAAGCTGGGGAATTTTATGTTCAGGGACAAACTCAACATCTTAAAGGTAATTACCAAGCGGCTATTGCTGCCTATAGTAAATCAATTAGTCTGAATCCTCAATATGCACCAGCATTTAAAGGTCGGGGTTTGGTTTATTTTGATACTGGTAATAAAGAGGGAGCGATCGCGGATTATAATCAGGCATTGGGTCTAAATTCTCAGGATGCGGAAGCGTACAATAATCGTGCTAATGCTTTTGTATCTATAGGAGACTACAGAAGAGCGATTGCGGATTATAATCAAGCAATTAGTATTGCGCCTAAATATGCCGAAGTTTACAATAATCGAGGTAACGCCCGTGCAAACCAAGGTGATAAGAATGCGGCGTTAGAGGACTACACTCAAGCAATTCGGATCAATAAAGAATATGCTGTAGCTTATAATAATCGTGGTAATGCTTACGCATCAAGAGGAGAACCACAAAAAGCAATATCGGATTATAATGAAGCAGTTCGCATTAATCCTAACTTCGGTGCTGCTTTCAATAATCGAGGTAATGCCTATGCTGCAATTGGTGATAAACGGGGAGCATTAAAAGATTTACAACGGGCAGCAGCGATTTTTGATCAGGAAGGAAATAAGGATTTATATCAACAAGCGATGAAAAATATTGAGGAATTGGGGAAGTAATTGATAGTATCTTATTTAAGTATTCCCCATCAAGAGGCAAAAATCTCAAATATCTACTGAATTTCACTGTGTTTTTGGCTTGTGGTTAGGTTTGGCTGTAGCCTAGTTCGTAAATAGTTGAAACTAACGATTAAATTTTTATATTAAATATCCCCGACTTGTGCTAAAAATCAGGGATATTATTTTTATGAAAATTGAAACCAAAAACATCGAAGTTACTTTAGTTAGAAGTAGGATTTTTTATCTCTCTTTCTAAAGCTTGAACTTGTTCCAGAGATAATTCCGTAACTTCAGAAATTTGTTCTAAACTCATACCAATTCGCAACAAATTTAAAGCTAACTTTTTGGTTGCTTCTGCTATTCCTTCAGCTTTACCTTTAGCTTCACCTTTTGCAATACCTTTAGCTTCACCTTCTTCGAGAATTTCTTGATATATCACTGATTCTCGCATAATCTCACTCCTGAAAATCTTCCTAATTACATCTTTTTTTAACACAAGACCGGCTAAAACTGCACTAGCAGCAGCTATATTCCCTTGTATCTTTTGATCTGTAATGGCTGCTACTGCTTCTCCTACTTGGCTTAATACCATTTTAGGATCTTTTGTCTGACTTAGCACTGCAAAAGGTAATAAACCTGGAACTGTCATAAACTGTTCGGTTGGTTGTTCCCAAAGTCTAATTATCTCAAATTGATGGTAAGTGTTGTTTAATTTAAAACTATTTTCACTTACTAAGTCAGAACTTGTTTTTCGCAGATAGATGACTACTTGACGCATTTCTTTTTGAGGAAACCGACGATATACCCTAACTCGATAATCTAACATCCTAAAGGGCATATCTTCATCAGTATCGGTTTGAAATTCTGTATGTAGAACTAATTGATCTGATTGTAATAATATTAATGAATCTGCTCTAATTGGATCATTTGATAATTCCGTGGGACTAAGTTCTGTTAATTTAATTGGTGAACCTAGTAACCATGTCGCTATGTCATCTTTGTAATTTTCGGCAATGAATTTACAGATATTGTCATAAATGAGAGATTGTTGAAAATAGCAAGTCTTGATATTGTACCATATCAACCGCCAAAAATATTAGGGTTTAGCAATGCTAAACCCCTACAAAATTAACTAACTAATAGCTAATGACTTCTTACTGTAATATTCGGTTTGCGGGTAAACGCTAATAATGGTATTTCCAACTTCAAAAAATGTCCCGGCTTGTTCATGTTTAGAAAATTGCAAATGGGGATATTTAGCGGCTAATTCATCAGCAGTCATGGCTTTAGCTGATATTTTATTTGGTAAAAGTCCTGTTACACCAATGTAAAATACCATAGGGGAAATATTTTCTTGGTAAGTTTGCTCAACATAAGCTGCTAATTTTTGGTAAGCTGTCGTCATAGCTGTAATCAAATCTTCTCCATTGACAGATTTGCCAGCGTGTTGAGCATATAATAGCAACGCTAAACGATGATTACCAACTTTATGGAGAATTTCCCCTACTTTACCATTGATATTAATTCCCAGAAAGTCGTCAAAAATGGGTTTCATCAAATCATCAACTTTAGTCAGTTTCATTCTTGCAGAAATGGCTTTTTGTCGAAAAGCAATATTTTGATTTAAACCCATCTCTAAAGTTGGTTTAGGGAAAATCTCCCCAGTTTCTTGGTCATAAACCTCATATCTTCGCGCTAAAAATTGATTAGCAGCATATAATTTACTCAAATTGAGAATATCCTGATTACCAAACTCAATTTTATAACTGATATGAGAATCAATTGTATCTGGATATTCCTGAGTTTTAGGAAAATTCAGATAGAGATTTTTTGACAAATAATGTTGTTTTAATTCCTCTACCTGATTACTCACAAATACATCTGATTGATGGCGTAAATAAGCAGACAAAATACTCATGACAACTTTAATTTCTGCTAATTGAGTAAATAACCCATCAATACTAGCAAACTTGATATTAACAGGAACTAATGGTAAATTATCTAACTGAATTATATATTCAGAATTGAAATCAAACTTGTCAGCAATAATTACACCTTTAGCTTGCAATAAATCAAATACTTTCTTGTTACTGATTTTGATATTTAAAGCAGAAACATTAACCTTTCCATCTTTAACAATGGTATATTTATTAAAATTATCCAAATCATGAGCCAGCAAACCCGCAACTTCAATGATATGGGTATTATCTTCAGATTTCACCAGCTTAACCTTCCGGCTTATCAACATATTAATAGTAGCCGTATTGCGATTTATAGCAAATACACCCATTTGCACAAAATCACCAGCATAAACATCCTCAGTTTGTAACCAAGGAGTAATCAAATCACCATCAATATTTCTCGCACCTCTCACCCGTTTAATACCAGTTCGGTGGTAATCTTCCTTTAACTTATGTAAATTCAAAATGATATTTTGACGATATGCCGATAAAATTTGGATAAGTTCTAACAGGGAAATCTGGTGATTTAACTTCGACATAAAACCCCCTAACTTTTATCAGGTAAAAACTCAATTTTCCTCTCCCCGTCTCCCTTAGAGGTTGTTTGAAAAGTATTATATGAAACCCATAATCTCCAAAAACCTAACCCCCCTCCCCCCCTTCCCTACAAGGGAATGGGGGTTTTAAAGCCTCTCCCCTGGTAGGGGAGAGGTTTGGAGAGGGGTCTGTTTACACATTAAAAACTTTTAAAACATCCTCTTAGGGTTCACCAGTCGCCTACGGAGGGAAACCCTTCTACAGCGCTGGTTCACTGCGACTCTGCGTGAGGAAAATCCATATTTCTCTTATTATAGTACATATATACTAAAAAGTCAAATTATCTGAATGAAGACTAAAATAACAATAGCTTTACACTTCTTCATAATTAAAACAAAACAATGGCGAGAGATTTACGAGGATTCATTAAAATTCTAGAAGAAAGAGGACAATTAAAGCGAATTTCGGCTTTAGTTGACCCAGATATGGAAATTGCAGAGATTTCCAACCGAATGCTGCAAAAAGGTGGTCCAGGCTTAATCTTTGAAAACGTCAAAGGTGCATCTTTCCCCGTTGCGGTAAATTTAATGGGGACAGTGGAAAGGATATGCTGGGCTATGAACATGGAAAAACCAGAAGAGTTGGAAACCCTGGGAAAGAAGCTGAGTATGCTTCAGCAACCCAAACCACCCAAAAAGATTTCCCAAGCCATAGATTTTGGTAAAGTGCTGTTTGACGTAATCAAAGCCAAACCGGGAAGGGACTTTTTTCCCCCTTGTCAACAAGTGGTAATTGAAGGGAATGATTTAGATTTAAATAAGTTACCTTTAATACGTCCTTATCCGGGAGATGCCGGAAAGATTATTACGCTAGGATTGGTAATTACCAAGGATTGTGAGACGGGAATCCCTAATGTCGGTGTGTATCGGTTACAGCTACAATCTAATAATACCATGACCGTACACTGGCTATCGGTGCGGGGAGGGGCGAGACACTTGCGGAAAGCGGCAGAACGTGGTAAAAAGTTAGAGATTGCGATCGCTCTGGGTGTTGATCCTTTAATCATTATGGCAGCAGCCACACCCATTCCTGTAGATTTATCAGAGTGGTTATTTGCTGGATTGTATGGCGGTTCGGGAGTCAACTTAGCCAAGTGTAAAACCGTAGATTTGGAAGTTCCCGCAGATTCCGAGTTTGTTTTAGAAGGGACAATTACACCGGGGGAAGTTTTACCCGATGGACCCTTTGGCGACCACATGGGATATTATGGCGGTGTGGAAGATTCGCCTTTGGTGCGGTTTCAGTGCATGACACACCGCAGAGACCCAATTTATCTTACCACATTTAGCGGTTTGCCACCGAAAGAAGAAGCCATGATGGCGATCGCTCTTAATCGGATTTACACCCCCATTTTACGGCAACAGGTCTCAGAAATAGTTGATTTTTTCCTGCCCATGGAAGCGTTAAGTTACAAAGCCGCAATTATTTCCATAGATAAAGCCTATCCTGGACAAGCACGACGAGCAGCTTTAGCGTTTTGGAGTGCGTTACCACAATTTACCTACACTAAATTTGTGATTGTCGTTGATAAAGATATCAATGTTCGTGATCCTCGTCAAGTCGTTTGGGCAATAAGTTCTAAAGTTGATCCTACCAGAGATGTATTTATTTTACCAAATACTCCCTTTGATACTTTAGATTTTGCTAGTGAGAAATTAGGGTTAGGTGGGAGAATGGGCATAGATGCCACTACAAAAATTCCTCCAGAAACAGAACATGAATGGGGTGAACCATTAAAATCAGATATTGATATAGCTGCAATGGTAGAAAGACGCTGGCAAGAATACGGTTTAGCGGATTTACAATTAGGAGAAGTTGATCCGAATTTGTTTGGTTATGATATGAAGTAATACCCACACTTTCCCTTCTCTATCAGGAGGGGAGTATTTTTTTAAAATTGAAAATTTGGAGAACATAACCATTTTATCTACAATTATAAAAGTATTTTTATGTCTTTATTGTCTATCAAAAGGATTGCTTTTACCATCCCCATCTATTCACAGGGATGGTTAATAGCTATATATTAGCCTTCAACAGTGATTTTACCAACCATGCCAGCACCACGGTGGGGTTGGCAATAAAAGGTATAATCACCAGCAGGAGCGTCAGCAGGAAAAGTGGTTGTTTGTTTTTGTCCGGGATTTAGTAATAACTTTGTATGGGATAAAGCTGTCGCTAATGCTTTGTCATGAGCGGGGTTTTTAGCAGAATCAAATACAACGTTGTGGGGAGGAACTTTGTTGTTTATCCATTCAATAGTGTCACCAGGCTTAACAGTCAACTGCTTTGGTTGAAAAGCCAACAAGCCTTTATCACTACCTAGCTTAACTGTATATGTTTCCGCAGATGCAGTGGGGGTAAATACAGCAAAGCTACCGAAAATTACAATAACTGTTAATACAGCTAGGCTTAAGCGTCGCAAAGTTGCTGCGATAGATTTCATGGTTCTCTCCTGTGGAAGTATGTTTATTTTTCTGATCTCATTTTAAATACAATCAATGCCAAATATGACAACCTGTCATATATTTATTTTTCTAAATTTCCTAAAGGTTAGTTTAAATTACCAAAATAGGGTATGCAAATATCTGCGAGAATGACTGCGCTAAAGCAAAGAGTAACGCACTAGTTTCGGTCAAATCAGAATTGCAGGTTACTAAATTTGCGTTCCTTAGAGAGAGTTAGACGTTCCATAGAACCTCTCTACAAGGGTTCTAGGAAACGCACATTTAATTTTTGGAGATATCTATTGATCTTCTAACTGACTACTGAATTCTCTCGGTGAACGTCGTTTTAACTCGACTGACTCAGTGCGGGGTAATAAGTCAAATACTTCTCTCAATTTGTCGTCTATTTCCTCAAAAGGGACTTGACCTTTTTTATTGAAAACTACCTTACCCGACTGGTCAAAAACTACAACTTGAGGCACACTTCCTCCATAATAATATCCTGGTTCTGTGGGTTGATAGGTTTTGTCAGCTAAAAGAGTATCAACGCTGATAGGAATGATTTCTGTTGCGCGGCCATAGAATGCTTGCATTTCGGAAACAACCGGCGCATATTTTTTGCAATCGCTACTGTCATCAGTGTAGAATGTCACTATCGCTGGTTTATGTTCTGCTAATGTCTGAGCTAGTGTTTCTTTGGAAGGAACTAGAGAACCATTACCAGCATAAATTACAAAAATATTGCCATCATATCGGTCATCTTTAATACCTGCTAATGCTGGCTGCATACTAATTACGAATAGACAAACAAGCAGCAATAAGCATTTTGACACTAACTGGCGACCGTTAGTAATTATTTGAGTTTGTAAAAAAAGCCACTTTATGCTATTCATTAACAGAAACCTTGTCTTTGCTACTATTTTTTGTGAGTTTGTGCTGAACTGATGTTAACTGGTTTGGATAATAATCACACCCACGCACTATTTTTTAAGATAACCTTTACTGGTGTTTTCAGAGAAAAAATTATTTGTTAGTGAGACTATACTCATTTTGATGCTATCTTTTCTAATTAGTTAAACTTACACGAAATGAAGATGAAGTTCTATAGAATAAGATTTCTGGAATAATTGACCGCAGATAAACGCAGATAAACGCAGATAAATACGGATGAAATTCTTTTTGCAATTATAGGTTATTTATAAATCATGACTGTAGGTAAGAAAATAAAAGTTATAGATAGACTCCGCTTGGGTTTTGCGGTATCAATGGCCAAAAGTGTCACGTTTTTGGTGAGGTCACTGCGTCTTGGTGCTGCTAGTGTTTTACCCGGTTCGATTGCGCGACGGATAGAACCCCGAATTTTGGAGTTATTGAGTCAGCAAGTGAAAAATGGGATAATTCTCATTGCGGGAACAAATGGGAAGACGACTACTGCTTTACTATTATGCACCATTTTAGAACGGAAGGGCTTTCGGATTGCCCATAATTCTACAGGTGCAAATCTGGAAAATGGGTTAGCAACGGCTTTGATAGATAATGCGAATCTGCTAGGAAACCTGAATGTAGATTATGCAATTTTGGAAGTTGATGAAAATATAGTTCCCAAGGTTTTAAAACCGCTACAACCTCGAATTATTCTTTGTTTAAATCTGTTCCGTGACCAGTTGGATAGATATGGGGAAGTGGATAGTATTAGTAAGCGGTGGACTAAGGTGATTGCTACTTTACCAACAACAACTGTAGTTATTCCCAATGCTGATGATCCGACTTTATCCTATTTGGGTCAACAGTTACCCCAAAAGGTTTTATTCTTTGGTTTAAATGAACCTGAAAATTATTTAGAAGCTATTCCTCATGCTGTGGATTCTATTTATTGTCCTAGCTGTGGTCATGCTTTAGATTATCAAGGGGTTTATTTGTCCCATTTGGGAGATTTTACTTGTCCTAGTTGTGGTTTTACTAAAAGTCAACCCGCATTATTAAGCCAGGAATGGTCACAAATTCTTGTGGGTTTGTACAATAAATATAATACTTTAGCCGCAGCCACAGCAGCAAAAGAATTAGGAGTTGATGAAGTTAGTATTAGAGATGGAATTAATAATTTTCAAGCTGCTTTTGGTCGTGCAGAAGATTTGGTAATTGATGGTAAACGGGTAAGAATTTTATTATCAAAAAACCCTGTAGGAACAAATGAAACTATTCGCGTCGTCACTGAAAGTACCGATAAAACTACTTTATTGGTGTTGAATGACAGAACCCCAGATGGTACTGATGTATCATGGATTTGGGATGTGGATACAGAAAAGTTAGTAGCACGGGGTGGAACGTTGATTGTCAGTGGCGATCGCGTGTATGATATGGCTTTACGTCTGCGTTATAGTCAGGAATCTCTGGACAGTGACATCAATCTGATTGTAGAGTCAAATTTGCAGCAAGCGATCGCTACTGCTCTAGAGCATACACCAGTGAATGAAACTTTACACATTCTCCCCACCTATTCAGCCATGCTAGAAGTCCGAGAAGTATTGACTGGTAGAAAAATCCTCTAATAACT
>NZ_VIKZ01000035.1:11237-14503 GCF_009711985.1 Dolichospermum sp. UHCC 0260
TATGAAAATAGTCAAACTGATTTTGCTGGCTTTTCCTATGTTTTTAGCATCTCTGCTATTGGTAGTTAACCCAGCACACGCTTCCAAATTCAAAGCTGCACCCGCTGTCCAAATGATTGTGGTGACATCTAATCAAGCAAATTTTGATATAGCTACACCGCAAATAAATAGCATCACACATTCTGTAATACAACAAATTGGTTGCAATTGCACTAATTGTGTTCAAGCTAATTTACAGAAATTACAAGGTAAGTTACCTATGGCTGGAATTTAATAAATTAGAACAATAAATGTTTTACAAGACACAGCAAGTCTGTGTCTTTATTACTTTATATAATTATTTCTGGACTTTTTAATATATTCATCAATTACAATCAATTATGTCAGAAAAAAACCTATCTACACATTTATTGAAAAGTACCATTTTAGGTTTAATGGTGGGTTTATCTGGATGTGGAAATAAACCTATTAATACAATATATAATACCACTAATAAAAATATTGATAATAATTTACCGTTTGTCGTAGTAACTAATAGCGTAATTTGCGATTTAACAAAACAAGTTGCTGGAGATACAATTAATCTGATTTGTTTAATTCCTCCTGGGATAAATCCCATAAATTATAAACCCATTCCAGAAGATAATCAAGCCATTAAAAATGCTAATTTAGTATTGTATCATGGTTATAATTTTGAACCAGGGTTAATTAAAATTATTGAAGAGATTAAAAAACCTAAATTAAAAATTGCCGTTGCTAAAACTATGGGTGTAAATTCCATCCAAATCAGAAAAAATGGTAAGCAAATAATTGAACCTCATGTTTGGCATAATCCTAATAATACTATCAAAATGGTAGAAATAATTAATAGTAGTTTAGTTAAATTAGCACCAGAAAATAAAAATATTTATAATAAAAATACCAAAAAAGTAACTAAAGAAATTAATCAAATTAATAGTTGGATTAAAGGCAGATTAGCTAGTATTCCCGATAAAAATCGAAAATTAGTGACAACAAATTCCGCCATGATTTATTATGTCAAAGCTTATGATATTCCCTATTCAGTCAATTTAGGTAATGTCAAAAATACAGGAAAATTGACAGATCCAAAAGTCATGAATTTGGTTAGAGATATTCAAAAAGCTCAAGTACCAACAATTTTTGCAGATACAAATACCAATTCTAATTTACTCGCACCTGTAGCGACAGCAGCGAAAGTAAAGGTTTTTCAAAGACCACTTTATATTAACGGACTAGGTGAATCAGGAAGTGACGGAGAAACCTATCAGAAAATGATGACTGCTAATACAAGAACAATTGTAGAAGGATTGGGAGGAACATATTTGAAATTTGAGCCGAAAAATTCTCGAAATAAATAGCTACTGCATTTCCATAGAAACAAAATATTTGCTACTTACGTCTAATCACTAAGCTGCTGTCATAAGTAATGCTAAGTAGGTAAACAAAATAAAAATGAGGGGTATTGCGTTTTGTAAAATGGCTGAAACTCAATCAGAATCTCGCATTGAGACAACTTTACATACCGTTATATACCTTTAAATTCTTCTGTTCACCTACTTACGCTTGAAGTTTATACAGCATTGGATTGGTGCCTAATGGCTGCCAACGCTTCTCAGAGATGTGTCGGGAAGTAATTATTTGATTCTGCGGGTAGGGGTTTAGCATTGCTAAACCCTCCAAACTTGAATAATCAAACCGTTGTAGTGCGGGCATCTTGCCCGCATAATGTGTAACTCCCGCTAAATGTGCTGTAATTAATTCGATTCAGCCCAATTTTTTGCCCAATTTAGAGTTTGATGAACTTCTTCCAGAGTTGCAGCTTCACAATAAAGACGTAAAACTGGTTCAGTTCCGCTAAATCTAATCATTAACCAACTTTGATCAGCCAAACGGAATTTATAACCATCAATTGTTTGACAACCAATGACTTCTTTACCCGCAATTTCCATCAAAGGTTGGGATTGTAAAAGGTCTAATAGTCGCCCTCTAACTTGCATATTAGCTAAAGGTAAATCAATCCGATCATAGCTGGATGAAAAACCAGTTTGTTGTTGTAAATAGCGATAATATTCACCTAAATCCAACCCCGATTCCACCACAGCTTCTAATACATAAAGTGCCGATAATAAAGCATCACGTTCGGGAATATGGCTACCATAACCAATGCCACCGGATTCTTCACCACCTAGCAATACCTGCGTCGCTAACATTCGGTCAGCAATGTATTTATAACCTACTGCTGTTTCATGGATAGAAAGGTTATGTAATGCGGCTACACGGGGCATTAAGTCCGAACCGCTGACAGTTTTAACGATTTCGCCCTGAAAGTTCCGCCGTAGGGTTAAATGGTCAATTAAGATGGGAATTAAGATTTGGGAACTGAGGAAATTAGCATCTTGATCTACTGCGGCAATGCGATCGCAATCTCCATCAAATATCAAACCCACAGTTAAACCGGTTTTATGGGTTTCCCGATGAGTTTTCATAACTGTAAATAGCCGGGAAAGATACTTTGGTAAAGGTTCAGGTGCACCACCTTCAAATAGAGGATCACGGTCGCTATTAATTTCTTTGACTTGTTCCCCTAATAATCGTGTTAGTCCTCCAGCCGCTGCACCGTGCATGACATCCACAAATACTGTTAACTTGCCAGTTGCGATCGCTTCTTTGATTTTGTGAATATCAACTTTAGCCGCTAATGCTTGACAATAACTTGGCCAAGGATCAAAGGTTTCTTCCTTACCTGAAATCGCCGCTGGGGCAACTTCTTCTGATAACAAAGCCTCTATCTCTTGAGTAACTTCCGGTGGTACTGAACCACCAAAAGCACTTTTAACTTTTAATCCTAAATATGCACCAGGATTATGACTAGCTGTCACAACTAATGCCCCTAAAGCCTTGAGTTCTTTAGCCGCCCAACTATAAGCCGGAGTGGGGGCAAAAGTTTCGCTAAACAGGACATCAAAACCCACTGCGGTGACGGCATTGGCAACCACACGGGCAAACTCTTCCGCCATAAATCGGCGGTCATAACCGACAATAATCGTTCGACTACCTACTTCCGAAAAGTAAGTATTATGTAAAACTTTGGCTGCTACGGTTGCGACTAATGCCAGACGTTCAAAGGTAAACTCCTCACCTATCACACCCCTCCAACCATCTGTACCAAACTTGATTGGGTTAGTTACAACTGACATAAAAATATCCTAAATTTCTAATTCAGGATTTTAACATTAGTCAGTTGT
>NZ_VIKZ01000035.1:14700-57733 GCF_009711985.1 Dolichospermum sp. UHCC 0260
GTCTATTTCCTTTGACTCAACAAAGAAATCGCCATTGGTAAAATCCGATGCTCTTGGATTTGAATTCTCGCGTGTAGTGTTTCTGATGTATCATCTGGTAAAACCGGAACAGCCGCTTGAATTAAAATTTCACCACTGTCAACTTCTAAAGAAACAAGATGTACAGTACAGCCCGTAATTTTGACTTTAGCAACCAAAGCCTGTTCTACAGCTTGCACGCCCTTAAAACTCGGTAATAAACTAGGATGAATATTAATCATCCGATTAGGAAAAGCGTCAATTAAAACTTGTGTGACTAATCGCATCCATCCCGCCATAATCACGAATTCTACATTATACTGCTGTAATGTTTGGACAACTTTATGATCAAATTTTTCCCGATTTTTGTAGTCCCGATGATTTAACAATACAGATTCTACACCCCAATTTTCAGCCCTGACGGCTGCTTTCGCATCAGGATTGTTGTAAATTAAAACTTGAATTTGGGCGTTAATTTTACCATCGGCAATGGCTTGGGCAATTACTTCAAAGTTACTACCATTCCCAGAAGCCATAATTCCTAGTTTCAAAGGCTGATTCGAGGAAACTTGGTGATGATAAATATCAGGATAAATGAGACTATCAGTAGTATTTAGTGGGGAATCGTAAATCATAGACAATAATTATTTTCACAAAATTTTTGAAAGTCGAGATTTTCAGATCCCCGACTTCTCTAAGAAGTCGGGGATCTTGTTATTTAAAATTCTCGTCTTAAAAAGATAAGAATAGCGATCGCTAACAACATAAAACTATAAAGCAAACCATATCCCGCATTGGTAATTAATGTAATTGTATCAGGTAGTGCTTGCAAACCGTAAACAGCATCATTCTTTAAATCTAATCTAGATAAATCTGGCAAAATTAGATATAAACTTTGGGTAATGCGTTCCATACCAGGATTCTGACTTAATTTACCTAATGCCACTAAATCTTGAGTAACATTCCCCATTAAATACACTGCAAATGTTAGGGCTGTGGCTATTAGTGAACTGGTAAAAACGCCCAAAGTAATGGCTACGGCAGTAATTAAACATAATTGAAAAAAGATGAATAGCGTAGCCAGAAAAATGCTAGTAACCGGATAGGATACTTGACCAAGTTGTAAGAATCCTAAATAAATTATTGTCATTGCAGTAATGAGGACAGCGATAACTGCTGATAACCCTAAATATTTACTAGCAATAAATTCACTGCGGCTGATGGGTTTGGCAATTAATACTAAGATAGTCCGTTTTTCGATTTCTTTGTTAACTAATCCTGTGCCGATAAATATAGCCACAATTAAACCAATGACGTTCATGGTTGCCAAACCAAAGTCTAAAAAGATTTTATCAAAAGCAGTGACAGTAAATTCGGGAATGGCACGGAAGGCAATACCCAGGATAATGGCATAAAAACCGATGATGTACAGGATGCGATCGCGGATCACTTCCTGAAATACATTCTTAGCCATGACGACAGTTCTCATTACATTCATAGTAATTGCTTGTTTCTTCCTTATTGCTGTGCTGGTGGAGAACCCATGATAAATTTACTTGTGCGATCGCAAGTCAGACGGGCAATGGTGTTTTTATTATCTGTTTGTTTACCAGAGTTAGATGGTTCTATCAAACAAGATTTTTTCCAGTAATATCCTTGAGAGTTGGCACCAGGTCCCCCCCAAATTGTCAAAATATCTAGTCTATATCCAGATTTAATATTGACTACACGGGGTTCAACTCGCCATAATAGCCTTTCTTGAGATTGACCTAAATTACTATTAATCGTTCTTCTCCCCAAGTTTCCTAGTCGCGGTTTAGCTTCTAGTAACCATTTTTCCACTTCTGACCAAGGTTTATTGGCAATTTGTTGATTAACTAAAGGTTGTAATTTATTTAAGATCAAATCACCAGTTTTCGGCTTTTTGGCTGGTGGTTCTAATCTAATCACAAAAGCACTTTTTTGAAAATTATCTGCTCGTAAACTAGGATATTCTTTTAACCATTTATCTATGACAAAGTAAAACTGAAGCCAACAACTAATTAGCATACACCAAGCTAATAAAACTACAACTTTTTGACGATCTTGTAATTTAGGAAGTTTGGCTTTTGCTAATTTTCCACCTGTACCTTCAAAGAAATTAGGTATGGCTGTAACTATGGCAGCTATTGTTGGCCAAATAACTATCGTATTCGGTGTTAATACACCTTCTTTTTGTCCAAAAGCAAAGATACTCACTAAAAATCCCGTTGTTACTGCCCCCACTGGCATAAAAGTTCCCGGAACTCTTAAAGGATCATCGGTAGTATACCAAGCTGTTCCTGCTAATAAAAATAGCCAACCACAAAAGGCAATAATATCTTTGATATACCCTAGGGCAAAATATGATATTCCCCAAGAAAAAATACTCAAATAAATTAATGTTTGCCACGAGTATGCTTTAGCAGGTGTCAGAAATTTTTGCACTCCTGCAAATAAATCCTGAATATATTTAAATATGCCACGTATTTCCTTCAATAAAAAGTTCATGAGATTACCTCTAATTAATGCAATGATGAATATTGATCATTTTATCGAGAGCGAGCGAATTAGGATAATGAAGGTTATGGCAGTGTAACTGAGTGAATTGGCTATTAAGGTTGCAGTTATTAAATTAGTATTTTGCAACTTAGCCATATTCATATAACTGGCTCTTTGCTGTGAAGAAATGATTTCTGTTTCTGTTTTTTTTCCTCCTTCTCCCATAAAAATTATGAGGATCTTCATTAGTAAAAATTTCACTAGAAAAGTCGCTATGAAAATAGTAAATGACAATAAAACTATCATTGTGCCAATGCTAGGATCTTGAAGTTTATTAAAAAATACATAATTAATCAATTCTTTTTTGATAGCGATGTCTAATATTGGTTCGACTGTGAAAAACACAATCCAACCAATTACACTCGAAAAAACATTTAAGGCTATAGCATAAAAAATGCTGGTTCTTTTATCAAACTTCAGCCATCTATTCAGAATATAAGCTTCTAGGGGAATGGCAATTAGTAAGAATAATATCTCAAAAAATATCGCCCCAATGGGCAAAATTATAGGTAGTGATAATTCATCAGACATAATGGTAACAACAAGGAGATTTTAGGAGTTAGTTAGATCCCCGACTTCTTCAAGAAGTCGGGGATCTGGGGATTAGTTGTACAGAGTATAACTGAAAGAATACGGATAATCGGCAATTATCTCATTCTTCTGACATTTATGATCTGAGTGCGTCAAGATATTTAGATTAATTTTATTATACATTCATCAAACTGTAATACGCAGATAAAAAACCGCACATTCTAGACTCTAGTTTCGTTAAGATAAGGAATTGCCACTTTATAGCTTTTCAAAATATGACAAGGAACGGTATCGGTATTCGCACAGCGCAAGTGCGTTCTGAGCGGCTTACGGGTCAAATTCACGTCTATGATGGTATTGGGAAAGGTAAGTCCCAAGCAGCTTTAGGAGTGGTTTTGCGCTCGATTGGTTTGGGCATTAATACACCCAGTGATTCTAGCCGGGTTTTATTGCTGCGGTTTTTGAAGGGTCCAGAACGGGATTATGATGAAGATGGAGCGATAACTGCTTTACAGCGAGGGTTTCCCCATCTTATTGATCAGGTTCGCACAGGAAGAGCGGAGTTTTTTGGCCATGATCAAATTACACCTTTTGATCGAACTGAGGCTGCACGGGGCTGGGATGTAGCCAAAGGTGCGATCGCTTCCGGGTTGTATTCAGTAGTTGTTTTGGATGAAATTAACCCGGTTTTGGATTTGGGTTTGTTATCGGTGGAGGAAGTGGTAAACACGTTAAAATCTAAACCCCAAGAATTGGAAATCATTACGACTGGACGCGCTGCACCACAAGCATTGTTAGATATTGCGGATTTGCATTCGGAAATGAAACCCCACCACCACCCCACAGCCGCAGAACTCTTTATTGAAGGGATTGAAATTTATACAGGTGCAGGTAAGGGTAAATCTACCAGTGCTTTGGGTAAGGCTTTGCAAGCTATTGGGAGAGGTATCAATCATCCTGGTTCTACCCGTGTATTAATTATGCAGTGGTTGAAAGGTGGGAGTGGTTATACTGAAGATGCAGCTATAGCGGCTTTACAGCAATCTTATCCTGAAGTAGTAGATCATCAACGGTGTGGACGGGATGCCATTGTTTGGCGGAATTCTCGTCAAGATTTAGACTATATAGAAGCGGAGAGGGGTTGGGAAATTGCCAAAATTGCGATCGCTTCTGGTGTGTATAAAACTATTATCCTCGATGAACTCAATCCCACTGTGGATTTAGAATTGTTACCAGTTGATCCCATTGTTCAAGCTTTGTTACGTAAACCCCGTGATACGGAAGTGATTATTACTGGGCGCTGTCAAAATCAACCGGCTTATTTTGATTTAGCTAGTATTCACTCTGAGGTTTACTGTCATAAACACTACGCAAATCAAGGTGTGGAATTGAAGCGGGGGGTTGATTTTTAAACCGATAATATCCCCGACTTCTTAAAGCAGTCGGGGATCTAGTTTTTAGTTTTTGTTTGGATTGAGAAAACCCAACCCAAAAATCACTATTAATGATGATCTTCTTGATTTAACCAAGTTACTAAATCAGCAATTTCGGAAATATTAAACAACGCTGCACCTAAATTTTCTAGATGTTCAACCGATAAGACTTTTACTCTTTCAAGTATTTCAGAATCAAGTTGTCCAAAGCGTTGATTAAGTAACATTAGACAAAATTTAACTGCCTCTTTTTGTTCTCCTTTTCCTTCTCCCTTCTGCAAAATATCCTGATAAATTACTGATTCTTGCATAATATCCTCACTTAACAATTGACGAATAAAATCTTTTTCAAACCGTAACCCGGCTAAAATCTCTGTGTAAGCTGCAATATCCTGTTTAGTCTCCCTATCTGCAATTTTAGCAACATTATTGGCAATCTGGGATAATAAACCTTGGGGTGAATTTGTCCGGGTTAATGGTGCTAATGGTAATAATGCCAGATTATGCAAAAATAATTCTGGTTCTTCTTCCCACATTCTGATGACACGGTAACGGTGTCTGGTTGTTTCGTTAACATATTCTTCAGTAAAAACAGTTGGATCATTTGTTTCTTGTAAGAAAATCACTACTTGGGTTACAGGAACTTGATATGTACGGATTAATCTCACTGAATAGTCTAACTCCCTAAAAGGAATGGGAGGTTTAGATTGTGGGTTAGTTTGAAATTCAATATGTAAAATCCGATTTTCTGTTTGTAGGAAGGTGACAAAATCAGCGCGAATTGGTTCTATACTCAATTCGGTTTTTAAGACTTTGATTGTTTTTGGTTCTTGGGGAAGTAACCATTTAGCAAAATCAAAGGGATATTTTTCTGCTAGTAGTTTACAAACGTTGTCAAAACTCATAGGGTTATAAAATTAAATTGTCAAATTGTCAGAATCAGGATATCCAGGATTTAAGGATTTACAGGATGTTTGTTTGAGTTGTGTTTTTAGGGTTTGAGGATTCTATACTTTTCGGTTAGACTCAAAAACTGCAATGTGATCTAGATTAGTGCTTTTTGTTGCTTGATAGGGAATAATAGAATAAATACTTTTTGTCAGATAAAGGTGGGTTTTGACAAATGGACTGGACAACTATACTCAAAGCACAGCAGACTGATTTTATTCAAAGACTGAAATCTGGTGACTTACTCCATTGTAAGAAGGAAGGCCAGCATAGTGAGTTGACAGTTATCTCTGGAGAGAGGTTACAGCAATTACGGGATTTTTGCTGGGATATGGCTGAAAAATATAGACATACTTCTTCAACTCCTATTCGTGATGTTGTTATCAATAATTTCAAGGGAAAGCTGGGTGAGGAAGTTGTTAAAAGTCGTTTAGGTGACTTTGTAACTGAAGTTGATTATAAAAAACGCAAAGGTGGAGATGGTAAGGTTGATTTTACCTTAACTTCTGATTCATCAATTGGTATTCAGGTTAAAACTCGTTATGGAAATTTTGATAAGGTTCAATGGTCAATTGATAGAGAAGAAATTGAAAAAAATGCTGTTTTAATTTGTATTTTATGTCAAGAAGAATTTAGTGAAAATGAAAAAGAGTATCGTTTTATTATAGCTGGCTTTTTACCAACCAATATGATTAAATCAACTGGTGATAAAACTTTAGTCGGAATAGATGAATTACTTTATCCTGGTGGGTTACGTGGCTATTTAGAGAGTTTTATATTTTATGAACCAAATGATTCTATTAATTCAGGTTATAATTTAGCTCTGATTTATGATCAACAAGCAATGGCTTGTCGAGAATCAAAAGATTATTTAGGAGCATTATCTAATTATAATAAGGCTATATTTAGCAATCCTAATATTTCTGCAATATACAATAATAGAGGACTTATACATGAGGCATTAGGAAATACGCAGAGTGCAATTGACGATTATACTCAAGCACTCCTTATTAATCCTAGCCTTACTGAAGCCTATTATAATAGAGGAGACATCCGTAACAACTTGGGAGATACGCAGGGTGCAATTGATGATTATACTCAAGCACTTCTTATTAATCCTGCCGATACTGAATTATACTACAAGCGGGGTTTGGCTCATTCTTATTTAGGAGATAATCAAGCTGCTATTTCAGATTATACTCAGGCAATTAAGCTTGATAGTAATTATATCGATGCCTACTATGAACGAGCAGAAATCTACTCTAAATTAGGATACAAATTAGCTGCTATTGAAGATTTAACCAAAATTATTAACATTGCTCCTAATGAAGTTAGTGCTTGTTGGAAGGTAGAAAATATTTATTATAATTTGGGGCTATATCAAGATGCTATATGGCTATATACACAGATTATTGAAATTTTACCCACTGATAATTATGCTTACTACAACCGAGGAGTAGCTTGTTATAATTTAGGAGATAATCAAGGTGCTATTGAAGATTTTACATACCTTATTAAACTTTCACCACGTGATGCTAATAACTATTACTATCGTGGGTTAGCTCGTTTCAATGCAGGAGATAATCGAGGTGCTATTCAAGATTTATCAACTATGATTGCAATCAATTCTAATGATGCTCAAGCTTATTTCAAGCGCGGATTAATTTATTATAATTTGGAACTATATCAAGATGCAATTAGAGACTATAATCAGGCAATAAAAATTCTTCCTAATTGTGCTAACACCTATTACAATCGTGGCTTAACTCTTTTATCTTTAAAAAATCAGCAGGCCGCAATAGATGATTTTAAAAAAGCAGCCCATATTTACAAACAAGAAAATAATATTAATGATTACAATGAGACTCTTGAACGACTTGAATATATTCAGTGTGTTGATGTTGAGCTAAAATCAGCAGTAAATATGAATTATACCCGTCTTCGTGACTTACTTGCAGCAGGAAAATGGAAAGAAGCTGATGAAGAGACAACGCGAGTCATGTTAGCGGTTGCGAAACGGGAATATCTAGGCTCGCTAGATTTTAATAGCATTAATAATTTCCCGTGTGAAGACCTCCGTACTATTGATCAATTGTGGGTAAAATACAGCAATGAACGTTTTGGTTTTTCTATCCAAAAGCGTATTTATCAAAATGTTGGAGGAACAAACAAGCATATGGGAGAAACAAACAAGCATAACAGAATAATTACGTCAGCTTTTGGCTACGCTGTGGGATGGAAAACAGCAACAGAGTGGTTTTATTATGGCGATATTACTTTTAATATAAATGCACCAAAAGGCCATCTCCCAAGACAAATATTAGTGGAAGAATCTAATGGATTTTTGGTATGTTTTTTTTATATCTTCTCTCGCGTTGAGACTTGTAATATTTAAAATATAAGCCTCATTACCAGCAAGCACTAATTTAAACTTATATCCCATTTATATAAATCTAAATAAAATCTTGATATTTTGGAAAATCCTTGTTTTTAAAAATAAATGTGCTAAAATTGCCAGTATATTTTATATGCAAGGAGAAAAATGCAATATTTTCAGCCTGACCCTAATTATATTCACTATCTAGCTAAGAAATTGGCAGCCTCAGTTTTATCTCAGTCAGCATCTGGTTGTAGAAAAACGAGTCCGTCTATGACTAGACTAGCAAGCCATGTTTTGTTAAATGAACATTTAGCCAGAGGTGATGATAAATAACTAAGACAAATTCCTATCGGGTTAATTATTGATGCAAAATAAATTATCACGATAGGAATTTGATTTTATACTTTTGGTAAGCTTCGCTTTTTAGATCACAAAATAATTAAGATGATCACTTTATTAAATCCTGTAAATCCTTAAATCCTGGACATCCTGATATGGCTAACGCCACGATTTCCCACATCATCAAAGAAAGCAATATCAAAATCTTTAATAAATAAATCACATTCTTTCCCAAACAGAGAACGCCAAACTGTATTTCTGACTGCACCCCCAGCCAACCACCAGTTAGGTAAATCGAGTTGGGCTATTGCAGGTAACACGGTGGCAATAATAGAATTAGCAAGAATAATTTGTAGTTGTGTATTATTATTCATAATGTATAATTTAGAGGAGCATGGATAATATGACCATAGATAGTAATACTTTGGATTTAGTGGCTGGAGGATTAGCAATCATTATTTTGGCAGGGGGAATGTTAATGATGTTTACTACCATTTTCAGCACTAAAAAATAATCAATTACCTCACCCAGTAGAGACGTTCCATGGAACGTCTCTACATTTTTTTTCGCCAGGTGTCTATTTAAGAAACATCAGCACCAAAAGCTATCCTAATTACCCAAAATATCATTAAAGTGGCGATCGCTAACCAATCACCCATTTTCAACTTTAATTCCTGCCATTTAACTCGATGTTCGTTAGGACTAGTAAAACCCCTTACCATCATCGCATTTGCCATTTGTTCTGCCCGCAAAAGCAGATTTTCTAATAATCTCTCAGTCACAATTAACCAAACTTTTGCCCCTCCTTTTAATCCTAGCTTTTTCCAATTAATTGCCCTAGTCATTACAGAACGCACTAGGTTTTGGATTTCTTCTAAAACTAGGGGAATAAACCGCAAAGATAAAGTTAACGTCAGGGTAATTTCTGTAACGGGAATATTGAACCTTCTCAACGGCTGCATTAAACTTTCCATTCCCGAAGTAATTTCTTCCGGTGCAGTTGTGAGTAAATATAAATTAGTGCTGTAGATTAATGTAAAAACTATTGTACTCAAGCTAATTGCCAAATCCAAAGAACGGCGATTTACTTTCACAAATCCTTTATTAAATAGCACATAGCTATATTCTTTATGACTATCTGCTAATTCGGGAGTAACTTGGATCTTTTTATCAGTTATTGGTTGGGTGAGGATTTGTTCATTTGCAGGTAAACGGGACTGATAACTTACACCTAATCCATCAGGACTAATGGAGCCAATAACTAATACCATAAATGATAATATCAACAACCAGCCCATTTGTTGTCGCCATACTCTCAGAGGAATTCTGGCAAATACAGTAAAAGTAATTAGCAGTAATACCAATAATACTCGCCAATAGTTATTAGCGACAATATAGCTACTCAGAAAGCTCAATAACCAAATTAACTTAACTCGCGGGTCGAGTTTATGTAACCAAGTTTGTGGCTCTTCTAAGTAAAGTCCGAGAGGAAGCGATCGCAATAAATCCATATTTTGTCAGTTGTCATTGGTCAGTTGTCAGTTGTCAGTAAGCCACCCAGAAATAAAACTCCGGTCTAATAGCTAAAGTACGTTAAAACGCACTCTGATTAACTCAAAATCAAAAATTATCCTATTTCTAGAATAAATAAACATAAAACAGTCGGTTTTAACCGACTTTAGCTTTTAGGAATTTATTCCCTGGCTTCCTTTTTGGCTTCCTAACTGACTCCTGACTCCTGACTCCTTACGTTTCCTATTTTACACGAGTAGCGCGGTTTGGACCGCCAATTTCCACGTCTCGAACTTTCTTACTGCGCCAAAATAGCCGAATGGGTGTACCTTGAAAGCCTAACTGTTTGCGGAATTGGCGTTCAATGTAACGGCGATAATTATCATTAAAGCGGGTATTGTCATTAACGAACAGCGCGATAGAAGGAGGCTGACTACTCACCTGAGTACCATAGTATATCTTGCCCTGACGACCGCCCCGTGAAGTCGGTGGTGAATGCCAACTGATAGCATCTTCTAGCACTTCATTAATTACTGATGTACTCACACGGCGTTTGTGTGCCTCAGCCGCTGTATTTACCAATTCTAAAATCTTTTCTACCCGTTGTCCCGTAACAGCACTAACATAAATGGTATCTGCCCATTCTGTAAAGTGTAAGCGTGATTCCAATTCTTTTGCATGATCATAAATGGTATACGAGTCTTTCTCAACAGCATCCCACTTGTTGACAACAATAACACAAGCGCGACCTTCTTCTAAGACGCGACCTGCTAATTTTTGATCCTGTTCAGTTACGCCATCTACCGCATCAATCACTAATAAAACCACATCAGAACGGCGAATAGCTTTGAAAGCGCGGTTAATACTGAAAAATTCTGTCCCGTATTCGATATGTTTCTTTTTGCGAATACCAGCAGTATCAATTAACCTATAGGTTTGATCACCTCGTTCAACTACTGTATCAATTGTATCTCTAGTTGTTCCAGAAATAGGACTGACAATAGCTCTATATTCACCAACAAACGCATTGAGTAGGCTGGATTTGCCTACATTTGGTCTACCAATAATGGCAACTTTAATTTCCTTATTTTCCTCTTCTTCTACTATCAGAGGAATGTGATTCATTAACTCATCCAGGATTTCCCCTGTCCCACTACCATGAATCGCGGAAATGGGGAAAGGTTCACCTAGTCCCAATTCCCAAAATTCAGCAGCTTGAATCACCCCTTGATCTGGAGATTCACATTTATTCACAGCCAGTAATACGGGTACTGGTTGTTGACGTAACCATTCAGAAATTTCTTCATCTGCGGGCATCAAACCAGCTTGTCCATCCACAACAAAAATAGCAGCACAAGCTTCTGAAAGTGCTGTTAACGCCTGTTGGCGAATCATGGGGAGAAATTCGGTGTCATCGTTAAAAACCAAGCCACCTGTGTCCACTACCACAAATTCCCGATCATTCCAAAAAGCTGGACGATAGGTGCGATCGCGTGTTACCCCTGGTTCATCATGGACTATTGCCGTTTGATCTCCGGCAAGACGATTTACAAAGGTAGATTTGCCCACATTGGGGCGGCCGATAATTGCAACAATTGGCAATGGCATAAACTAGAGTTCTTTAGTGCTGAGTGTGTAGGTGTGCTGAGTTTTGTCTCTACGTTCTTCACCCAGCACTGTTTTAGAGAACTATTTATTTTACCATGGTTTTTGATAATTAGGAGTTTTTGAAAAAGTTGTCTGTCAGGGTAGGGAACTCTTAACTCTTAACTGGGAACAGTTTTGTTCTAAAAATCTGCAATTAGAAATAATTAAATTTGTCAATACTGTAGCCAAATTAGGATGGTTCAAAGGCTGTATAAGCATTGTGAGTACGACCAAGTGAGGTAAACTGCGATATTTACAGAATTTTTTGTGTCAACATACGAGCTATGTAGACTGGTTCAGGAAGATTGTCTTTGCGAGCTAATTTTGTTATTTTGGGGTTACTATGTCTTTAAGTACGAAATTTTGTTATGAGATTCAATATTTATGGTGACATAGTATTAAATTTTGTTTGTGTTAACTATTTTATTTTTGAACACCATGTTCATCAACCAAAAAGTTTGTATAGCTATCGCTGGTGCTACCTTGGCTGGGACGATGATTGCTTCTGCTTCCCCTGCTGGTGCTGTTGTTTTTACCTATAATGGTTTAAAGTACGATGTAACTACGCACAGTTTCAATGGCAATGATGCTTTTTTCGGCACAAACGCTTTGAACAGTCCACGTAATGCGTTGTGGGGAAATCAATCTCTTGCTAATGGATTGGCTAGTGTTGTTGGTTGTCCATTAGGCGGTTGTTACGTGAATCCGACTGGAATAAATGGGAATAATTGGGCAGGAGCGTACTTCGCTTATGCAACCCAGACTGAACACGTACCTGGAAAGACGAACTCCATTCTAAGTTTAGCGTCAATACAGCCGAACAATTCAACCCAACTTCCATATATAGGAGAAGTTCAACACTCCTACAACATATATAACTGGAATAATCCCAATCGATGGTTCGCTATAGCTATAGGTGTGCCTGTGCCTTGGGATATTTCAGGGAGTGGTACTATTCTTGGTTCTATAACAGGAATTGGTCTTGGTGTAGGGTTAAAGCGATTAAAAAGCAAAAAAACATTAACAATAAGTTAAGTTGGCGTTAAAAATTCAATCTATATAACAATACCTTGTCCAAATCGAAAAAACTCTTGATTTGTAGGTTGGGTTGACGTATGTTACCCAACAAATGCGTCGGGTTGCGCTGTCGCTTAACCCAACCTACAAAAAATGGACTTTTTGTCAGTTGTCAGTTGTTAGTAGGGGCGAAGCATTTGGAAGATAAATTATCGGTCATTGCCAAAAATAGTTCTCCAAATGCTTCGCCCGTACAGTTGTCAGTGGTAATAATTCTTGCCTGTTCCCTGTTCCCTGTTCCCTGTTCCCTTTCACTCAACTATTGTAGCGATCGCTTCGTCAATTCCAGAAGATACACTAGGTAATTCCAGACAATATCCCGCACCGTAGACAGTCTTAATGTAGCGTGGATGACGAGGATCTGGTTCGAGTTTGGTTCTCAAATGACGAATATGCACGCGAATAGTCTCAATATCATCATCAGGATCATAACCCCAAACTTCTCTGAGGATTTCGCTGGGGGAAACGGTTTGTCCATGACGTTGTAGCAAGCAGTGGAGTAACTCAAATTCTAAATGAGTCAATTTCACTGTTGTTTTGAACCAGATAGCCTCAAATCTTTCGGGAACGAGAGTAATCGGTCCATAGTTGAGAATTTCGCTATGTTTTGCAGCTTGGGGAATCCTGTCCGTGCGTCTTAATAAAGCCCGTACCCGCGCTAATAACTCTTCTAGCTCAAAGGGTTTGGTGAGATAGTCATCCGCACCAGCATTAAAGCCTTCTACCTTGTTTTGAGTTTGGCTTAAAGCAGTTAACATCAATACAGGAATTTCGGAAGTGCGTTCATCCCGACGTAAGCGTTGACAAACTGTAAACCCATCTACTCTAGGTAACATCAGATCGAGCATAATTAAGTCTGGTTGTAGCTGGAGAGCCAGCGCCTGACCTTTGATACCATCTTCGGCTTGACTAACATCGTAGCCCGCCATTTCCAAGTTGACGGCAACAAGTTCTGAAATCGCTGGGTCATCGTCTATGACAAGAATCCTCGGCATTCTTAAAAATTATAACTACTTTATTTAAGGATAATTGACGTTTCCTCGACTACCAAAATTTCGCTTTGCTGATTCTGGGAAAAAGTTGAGGGATTGTGAGATCATGGAGCAAACTCTAGACAGTTGTTTTCCTTGATATATAAAAAGATTACCACCTCAATTATAAAAAATATGTTAAACCTAATATAAATATTAAAAGTAAATGATTGTAATATTTATATGTATAAATACGAGTATTTGCCGCCCTATTTTTTGCAAAATGGCGTGACCATGACGACTTATACAGCTTTATGGGCTAATCGTGATTGGGAGCGTAAAACTACTCACCCAGAACCAAAATACCAGGAAGTCATCTTCACAGGTGGTCAAGGTGTGCCAATTTTTGGAAAAGTTGCTATTCCCCCAAATGCCCATAGTACGATTCTTGGCACTTATGGTATTACTGGAGAATTAGACCAACAATGGTTTTTAAGAATTTTGGGACGCAAGGCTTACGCCCAAGGCTATGCTGTGGTGTTATTTGATTGGCGGGCGCATGGTAAAACCGCAGAATTATCGCCAACATTGACTTCTGATGGTTTGTATGAAGGGGAAGATTTTGTCAGAATTGCGGAAACTGCGGCAAAAATGGGTTGTCCTTCGCCATTTTGGTTTACGGGCTATTCTTTGGGGGGACAATTGGCGTTGTGGGGAGTGAAAGCCGCAGCGGATTTAGCACCTAAAGACATTGATATTGCAGGTGGGGCGGTGATTTGTCCGAGTTTGGATTCGTTCCGTTCATTGACTTATTTGGTTACACACCCCTTTGGTAAATATATTGAATCTCGCATTGCTAAGGAATTGAAAAAACTGGCCTGGAAAATTCATGCTGTTTATCCTGAATCTATGCAACCAGAAGCTATTGCACGGGCTAATAGTATTTGGGGATTTGATGAAGAATTGGTGATTGAACGTTTGGGTTTTGCCACCGTCGCTGATTATTATCAAGCCAGCAGTGGGTTAGAATTATTACCTAAATTGTCCAAACCAACTTTAATTTTATATGCTGCTGATGACCCTTTATTTGATCCTGCCATTATTCCTGATTTAGAAGCCGCTGCTACGAAAAACCCTGACATAGATTTATTACTGACTCGCTACGGTGGCCATGTTGGTTATGTGAGTAGCAAAAAATGTCAAAATCAATATGAAGATCCTGATCAATGGTGGGCTTGGAATCGTGTTTTAGAGTGGATAGAAACAAGCCGTAGCCAAAAAATTGAAAATGGTTCTATGCAAAAAAGTAAAGTTTAATTATTAGCGATTGTGTTTAATTTTAATTGGCTACCTGCACCTAAAAAATTAGATTTGTTATTAAATGATGTGCATATTTGGCGCATTAATTTAAATTCATCAGAATCACAATTACAATTTTTTCGAGAAACTTTATCTAGTGATGAAATTGCTCGCGCCCAAAGGTTTTATTTTCCTGAACATCGGCAAAGATTTATTGCTGGACGTGGCACTCTCCGCGCCATTTTAGGGCAATATTTGGGTATTGATCCCAAACAAGTAGAATTTGAATATCAGCCCCGTGGTAAGCCTTTATTAGCGGCTAAATTTGCTGATCAAGGATTATTATTTAACTTATCTCATTCCCAAGATTTGGCTTTGTGTGGAGTAAGTTATCAAAATCAAATTGGTGTGGATTTAGAATATATTCGCACTATGTCTGATTTGGAAAGTCTGGCAAAACGGTTTTTTTCTTTTAAAGAATATGAACATCTGCGACTTATTTCTCCCCAAGAACAGCAACAAATATTTTTCCGTTATTGGACTTGCAAAGAAGCTTATTTAAAAGCCACAGGAGATGGTTTAGTACAGTTAGAAGAAATTGAAATATCTTTAACACCAAATCAACCAAGTCAATTACTTGTATCAGGAGATTGGAATTTAAGAGAATTAACACCAGCAGAAAATTTTGCGGCTGCGGTTGTAGTTGCAGGTAGCAATATTAATTTGCATTGCTGGGAATATTACTGAAAAAGAGTTCAGAAGTGAGAATCAATTATTGGGGATACTGAATTCTTTTTTATTCCCTCTTCTGACTTCTGACTCCTATTCTAGATACTTTCTATTTCAAAATCGCGTAAGTGGGCTTTAAATTTTTTGCCAAACTGCACTAAAAAAGGAAAGTTAGCACTCACGGGTCTACCCTGCCATTGGGTGACAATAGCCACTATTTCTCCTTCTGTACCTTTGATGTCAAAAGCCTGACCGCGATGTTCAGGATGATGATAAACTACTACTGATTCTTTCACTTGCACGCGATCGCCTACTTTCATAATATCTTATGTATCTAACTTTTTTTGTTCCCAAACCATCTCCACAGCTTTTTTGAATATAAAATCCAGCATGATTTAATGGCAAACTCAATTTTACAACACATCGCGCTATTCAGCCGTGGAACAAACTTGTATATTTCTTATTAAGATGATTGGTAATTGGTAATGGGTAATGGGTAATGGGTAATTGGTAATTGGTAATGGTAATACTCTTTTCCCTACCTCCCCTACCTCCCCTACCTCCCCTACTTCCCCTACCTCCCCTACTTCCCCTACCTCCCCTACCTCCCCTACCTACTCCCTACCTACTCCCTACCTGGACAGAATTCTCGCACCTTTTGGGGAAGTTGCCGACAGACTTGTGAGAATGATTGGGGAGATAATTGCCACCAAGCAAATAAACCGACAGTGGTACTTCCCAGCAACAAAACTAATAATCTCGCAAATAGTCCCAAACCTTTGCTTCTAGATGGTTTTATCGGTGCTGTCTGTGCTTCTGTCAGACTTAAATCAAGCAGGGCTTGGGAACTTGCGGCTAAATCTGTTTCTATGGATGCTGTGATAATTAATGCTTCTGAATCGGGAACAGCTAAGGGTTGGGGAGGAATAATTTCTGCCGGAGGTGCGGGGATAATTGCCATTGAGGATGCTTTGGCCACACGACAAAGGGTCAATACTACAGATATATTATCTTGGCCATTCTTTTCATTGGCGAGTTTAATTAATTCCTGGGTAGCATCTGCTATGTCTAAATCGCCTGTAAGCACGGGAATTGCGTAGTCTTGCCAGGATTGTTCGACTAAATTGCGATCGCTTAAACCATCGGAACACAGCAATAAAATCCCATCTTCTTCTATGATAAATCGTTGAATCGAAAAGTTGAGAAATTCGGCTTCTTTTGTGCCTAGTGCTTGGGTCAGGGCTTTGGCTTCTGGGATTTGCAATGCTTGACGATATAAACTTTTCCCTAAACCAACTTTTCGTTTTACCATATCATCATCTACAGTCAGAAGTTGACAATAATTCTGGGTTATCCAATAAGCCCGACTATCACCAATATGGGCTAAATAAAGTTCGTGGGAATTTTCTAATTGTTCTCCTCTTTGGGGGATTTGCAAGGACATGATTAAGGTTGTGGCCATGCGTTCTTTGCCCTGGCGTTTTTCCTCGTCATTGCGCGACCATATCACATTATTAACGACTCGCAAACAAGACTCTATTTGTTGATATAATAAATTCGGGGTTAATAGTTCTGTTTGTTGTCCTATCTCTGTTAATAAAGCCCGCATTTGCAATTTGAGAGACTGCAAAGCTAATTGACTCGCAACTTCACCACCTTCATGGCCACCAATACCATCACAAATAATTGCTAGTCGTGGTTGTAATTGATCATCTATATCTCTCGGATGACTGGGATAACAAGCATCTTCATTATGTTTAATAACAGTTCCAGGATCTGTTGCCCCGGCTATGGTTAAATATAAAGGTAAGTCGGCGGCTGTTGTTAGCAATAATTCATTGAGTTGAGTATTGATGATCTGTAAATCAATTTCTGGTTGACACATTAACTCAACTATGATGTTTAGTTTTTCGGCAATTGTGGTTTTGGCTATTGTCACCCAGTTCCGCCAAGAATTACCTAAATCTTGTAAAGTTGGTGGTTCTGTACTTTGATGCAGTTCTAATAACCGAATACACCAACCTTGCACACATAAATTATCTGCTAATAGTAAACTTTGGGCAACTCCTAATTTTGATAAATGTGTCCATAGTTGGAGAATTTGCCATAACCAGTAAACTTGTCTGACGGGAGATGCTTGTTCCCAGGAGTCGGTAATTTTCGGGTAAATGCAGCCTGTTTCATCTATGGGGGCATTTTCTAGCAGTAAAATATCACCATATATTTCTGCTAAGGAAGTAAACCCATAAGCTTGGGGAATATGTAAACGTTGTGAATATAAGCTGAGATAGGGAATAACGATATTTGGCAGTTGGGCAGGTATATGTGGTAAGGTTGCAGGTTTGGTATCTAGCCAAATTTGTGGTTTGATGACTTCATATCTGTCTGCTACTTTTGTTCCTGGGGGAATTTCTGCTACTTGGTTGCCAGTTGCCCGGAGATAGCGGTAAATTAGGGGAGTGTGACAGCGATCGCAAATAGTATCCCCCACAGAGTTAATTGGTTGATCACATTCTGAATTTGGGCAATTAATAATCCGTTGAGTAGAAAGCATAATTAAATTGATGATTAGTTTTTTATGTAAATATTCACTGTATTGATGTATCTAATCTCAAGTTAAGATGGAACTGCATGGAATCAGATTTTAAGAATATTTGAACGCAGATAAACGCAGATAAACGCAGATAAACGCAGATAAACGCAGATAAGGATGGATCAATAGATTTCATGATTCTTTGCAGTCTCTCATAAAATTAGTACGAGTAAATCTATTGTAAGGGAAAAGCGTTATGCCAAGTTTTACCTTAATTTGGCTGTTAGCAGGGTCGGTTCTGTGTTTAACGGAACTTTCTTTACCATCAGCTTTTGTTTCTTTCTTCATTCCTTCTTCCTTCCTTCATTCTGACTCGGTGACTCCTGACTCGGTGACTCCTTGACTCGACATTTTGTACACAGTCCAAAAAACTCTAGAGTGTGATAAAACACTTTAAATTGATGGCTGGTTTGTAATTGGTTTTCGAGTTCATGGACAGGACATTGATGAATGGGAATGGAAATACCGCATTGTAGGCAGGTGAGATGGTGTTTATCCTGTTGTGTTAAGCTATATAAGGCTTCCCCATTTGCCAAAGTTCGCACTTGCACTAAGCCTTCTAATTTGAGAGCATCCAAGGAACGGTAAACTGTTGCTAAACCCATGCTTTGTTTGAGATTACGTAATTCTACGTAAATATCCTGGGCAGAAATGCCTTGTTTAAGATTTTGTAACAGGTTTAAAATCCGTTCTTGACTACGAGTATGTATGGCTCTCATAAATGTTTGTTAAATTTGTATCTATGTAGGGGGAATTCATCAATTCCCCTACTCCTCATTATATTTTCACTCAGTTAGACCATAAAAGTTATAGGATAGCGATCGCAGCATTCAGCAAAAAGCCTGTGCAAATAAAATATATAGCTAAAATTTTCGTGACACTTAGGACTTCAGTTTTAGATCCTGCTGGTGTGGCTGTACAATCTGGCCTCAAACAAATGGGATACGACAACGTCGAACAGGTGAGAATTGGTAAGTACATTGAGTTAACCATTGTCGCACCTGATGAAATGAAAGCACGTCGAGACTTAAATCAAATCTGTGACCAAATGTTATCTAATCCGGTCATCGAAAATTATCGCTTTGACTTGATTGAGGTAGAATCACAAACTGGCGTATTTTGAAATGGGTAATGGGTAATTGGTGATTGGTGATTGGTAATGGGTAAGAGGGAAAATTCTTGCCTTTTGCCTATTCCCTGACAACTGACAACTGTACGGGCGAAGCATTTGGAGAACTATTTTTGGCAATGACCGATAATTTATCTTCCAAATGCTTCGCCCCTACTGACAACTGACAACTGTACGGGCGAAGCATTTGGAGAACTATTTTTGGCAATGACCAATAATTTATCTTCCAAATGCTTCGCCCCTACTAACAACTGACAACTGACAAACAATGAAATTCGGTATTTTAGTTTTTCCAGGTTCTAATTGTGATCGTGACGTTGCCTATGTTACTAGAGATTTACTAGGACAACCAACGCGCATGGTTTGGCATCAAGAGACAGATATTAGTGATATAGATGTAGTGATTGTCCCCGGTGGCTTTAGTTATGGGGATTATTTGCGTTGTGGGGCGATCGCTCGCTTCTCTCCTGTGATGCAGCAAGTGATTAATCATGCACAACAGGGTAAATTTGTCATCGGTATTTGCAACGGGTTTCAGGTATTAACTGAGGCTGGTTTATTACCGGGAGCATTGGCTAGAAATCAGGATTTGCACTTTATATGCGATCGCTCTCCCTTGAAAGTTGAGCGTAATAATTTACCTTGGACTCAAGGTTATGCGGAAGGGGAAATCATCACTTTACCCATTGCCCACGGAGAGGGGCGATTTTACGGTGACGAAACCACTTTAGCAGAAATCGAAGCCAACGGACAAGTTTTATTTCGTTATCAAACAAATCCCAACGGTTCACTCAATAACATTGCGGGGATTTGTAATCTGCAAGGTAATGTTTTGGGCATGATGCCACATCCAGAAAGAGCAGCAGATTCCGCGTTAGGGAATAGCGATGGTTTGCGTTTGTTTGAGGGGTTGTTGGGGAAGGTAGCGGCTTTGGTGTAACTGACTGATAAACAGATCCCTGACTTTTTGGAAAAGTTGGGGATCTATAATTTATTTTTTATTTATATATCTTGACTTGTCAAATCGCAAGGGATTATTATTTATAGTAATTAATTTTAAAAACAACAAGGAAGGGTGCAAATGAACAAAATAACCATAAATCCAGACTTAGCCAATGTTGATTATACTGATTTATTGGTGAAGATCTTAAAAATTCTCAAAGAAAAGCAAATATTCACAATTTCTCCAGATAATCAAAGGGTACTGATTAATATTAATCAAGTAGTGAATGAAGTTATTGATTTACAACCATATAATCCTTTAGGAAATGAGAGATCAGTGCGTACTGCTACTCTAAATTTTAGTTCCGGTTCTCAAGATTCATTTAGTCAACAAATTAAAGAAATTACTGCTGATATTCAGCAACATTTAACAGCAGCTATTCAGAAAAATCCTGAAAATCACTCAACAAATAGAGTTGAATTTATTAAAAAATTAATGACTGATTTGCAGACATTCAAAGGAGAATATAAGAAAGATGAGAAAACTAAAACACCAATTTTAGATTTTACCTATCCATTTCCTCCTGCGACAAATTTGGAAAAGCAAAGATTGACAGTTAACAGAAACGAAAATAGCCAACAGAAACAACTATTAAAAGCGCATAATGTCAAATTTTCTGTAGATAAACCTCGTGATTTTCAATCAACCCTATTAACAGGAATTAATAATTTTATTGATATAAAATTTGCTGGGATAAATTCTCAAGATCGAGAAGATTTAGAGGATATTATTGATAACTTAGAAAAAAATACCAACTCGGATATTTACAGCTTAGAAAATCTAGTTAACCAAGAAACATTAGGAAAATTAAAAAAATTAGCTAAAATCAAATATTTAGAATTTCTCTCAGAAAACATTGATAAAAATGCTAGTGATGACAACTTAAAAGGGAAGATATATTTAGAAGATCTAATTAGAAGATTGAACCTATTAGAAGATCATATCAACGATAGCAATAAAGCAGATGGAGAATATCAAGTTAGTTATGCGGGAATATCAGTTAATTATCAAACCATGTTTTCTCGCAGTGAAGCATATGATATCTTACCGATTATTCCCAACATTGAAGGTTATTTAGGAGAAACAGAAGATCCAAATCGAGAGAAAATAGAATTTACCTTTGGGTTGAAATTAAAATTTGATGGTAAAGTTCAAGCTTATGGAGGTAAAACAGTTTTTGATTATCATCTCAATCTTTTAAATCCAGATAGTCAAGAACATAAAACTGAAATTGCAGATGATTCAAGAAAATCTAATTTTGTCTATAAAATTCTAAAAATAGCCTTTTTATATTATTTCATATTTGCATCTCGTCAAAATTCCCAAGCAGAAAATTATCACCCCCAAAGCGAGTTAGAATATAATCCTCTTGAAAAATTTGAAAAAGATGTACTTCCAGTATTAAGAGGGAGTGATGATGAAGCTAAAAAGAAACTATTTAAAAGTTGGATAGCGGGTTTTACTAAATTGAACGTTAGGGAAAAAATCAAAACTCTCAAAAAAGTTTTAATAAGTTTGATCAAAAGAGAAACTCCATTTCCCAGTAGAGACTATCCTGTACATATTTCCGTGAAGAATAGTATTTTAGAAGATGACATTGACACTATTAACGAAAGAGAGACAATCTTTAAAGATGCGTTGCGAAGAAATTTTAAAGATTGTTTGAAATATATCAACATAGGAAATGCAACCACGCAGAAAAACTTACTGATTACTCTTCCCGCAAAAATAAGTATTAGTGAAATTCATTTTTTAGAGACAGAAGATAAAGAAACTTTCGAGATGGAATATGATATTCCTCAAGGTATTGAGGTTTTACCAGTCATATTTTTAGCAATGAAACAAGGGAGTGAATTTTATAACAAAAACTTACAACATCGGAAATTACTAATTTTCCCCCAACGTTCAGAAAATGACAAACTAGAAATCCATCAAGAAATTATTTACAAAATAACATATAGCTTACTAGCGTATATTTGTCTTCACGTCATCCTTGAAAAACAAAGGAAAGTATTTATTCCTCTTTTAAGAATACATCTTAAAGAAAAAACCGACAACGCACCAATAGAAAAATTTATAGTTTCCTTAACTAAAGTATTATCTCATTTATTTAATGATGGATATCGCAGTAATGAACAGGGAATAGTTATTACTAATAAAGTGACATATAAAATCCCTAATGTTCTGAGTTCCTTGTATTCAGTTCTCCCCAAAAAATTTCAGTTATCAGAAAGTGATAAATTTGCATTTCAGGAACTTGATAAAATTGCAATTATCGTAGTTTCCAGTCGAGAAACTGATAGTACATGGGTAACAAAAGCGAAGAAATCTAACCTCATGGGAGAAATTATTACCTTACAAATGAAACCCAAACGTGTGAGATTTCAGCTTTTGAAAACCTTCTCAGAAAACTTTGATGATCATGAGAAGATGTTTGAATATCCTACCGTAGTAGTTGATAATGTAGACAAACTTTATCAAAAAGGGTACAGACACTTTCTTTATATCGCAAAAGTTCCCTATAGCAGCACATTACATATTACCCAAACTGAAAAAGATGAAGAATTATTTTTTATGTCGAAAAATGTTATTACCGCATTAACAAAAGAAAAACATGATATCAAAATTTATCCGATGTTTTTTGAAAAATACTACGCAGTAAAAGTTTCCGGGATAAAATCAACATCATTATATATTCAAGACACCCTGGAACTTACCAACTTAGCAGAAGATAAGAATAAAAAATCTGTCATCTTTTTTAACTTATTCAATGGCATCGCACTTTCTGAAGATAATCATTATCATGGAGTCATGTCTTATGCGACATTATTAAACATTTACGATGGTATTTTAGATGATAAAGATATCAGAAACGGATTAATTTATGATGATAGTCAATTAAAAAATGAAATTTTGCAATGTTTAACCTTGTTTCATTTTTCTCGTTATGAAAAGTCGAGAGATATTCAATTAAAATTAGATCCCTATCAAAATTTAATCGGAGATGAATCAGTTAGTCAAGTTGCGTTATTTCCCCATAGTCGCAGCAAAGGAAATTTCAACTCCCTAGCATTTTTAACTCACATCAAACAAATACTCAACAAACAAGACAAATAAAAAATTGTCGGTTGGATTGAGTTTTCGCTTAAACCAACATATCTGAAAATAACCAACAACAAAATTTTGATAATGTTAATGTTGGGTTTCCTTGTGTCAACCTAACCTACGGAGGAAAAAAAGATGTCAGCAAAAATAGCCGATGATTTAGGAAGATTATTTGAGGTAGGATTTAATATGGGAATTTTATCTTATATTCAACAAAATAATCTCAAAAATCGGTTTGGAAGCCAGGGGAAACGCATCTTATCAATAAGGACTATTTAATCTCAATAATGACCCAAAAATTTGCATTAACGTCTACTTATTGACAATAATTTAAACCATCACGATGACTCTGAAAAAATCCATCAAACGATAAATACCGATTCTTTCGTTTATACACAAAAATGGTATTTTGTCAATAAAATTTAGATGCGTTTCCCCTGGTTTGGAAGCTTATACCATGATGAACTTAAAAATCTCAGATTTTCAGAAATCAGAAAAACTATAGTTAGGAAAGTTGTCAGTAAATTAGATCAAAAAATAGCTGAAACCTGGTGTCAATTTTTTGTACAAAAAGGGTTTTTATGTGGTTTAAACTTCTTCCAAGAATATCTCAAATCTATTGGATGTGATCAAAAGGAAAAGTTTCGACATTTAGAAATTATATATTATCAATGTTGTTTCAATGGTGATAATAGCATTGGTACTCATGAAGTTAATAATAAACAATGGTTTAAAGATGTTCTTTCCCAGTTTGAAAATTTAGACAATGTTTTTGATGATATTAATATATATAAAAGTAAAGGTGATTTTCTCAACGCAGATACTTTAATCTTGCTAAAATATCGGCGTACATATCGGGTTTTATGTCTGGATTTATCGGTGTTTTCTATCCACACTGATGAGGATATAGAAAATATTGACTATGTAGAAATTATTCGCCGGTTATTGATGCGAGATGTTAACTATATTCGTTCTCAAAGTGTATTTTCTAGTTTGCGAATTGATACCGAATCTTTAGGTTTAGATTTTTCCCCCAGTTTAAAGGAATATTTTACAGCTTTTAAATCTAAGGATAAGGAAAGCGCGAAATTAATTCAAGCTGCTGGTTATATTTATAGCTTCTGTCAGTTTCTCGAAAAAACGGCGATTATCCCCAATATATCACAGTTAGTATGTAATGCGGTGGGATACAGCGATCGCTCATTTAATACTATCTCTATTCAAGCAGAAAATCTCGACATTTTCCAAACTTGTTATCAAATATATAAACACCATGATAACCAAGAAGAAATTATATCAGCACGTCATCGAGTCTTGGATAAAATTAAACGTAATGCTGCTATTAGTTTTGATCAAGGAAAAGAATTTGTCAACTCACTGTTAGAGATTACTCCAAATACCATCAATATTTTACCGCTTCACACAGAACATATTAACAATTTTTATAACTCCGTCGCCACAGTACCATCAGAGTTAATTTCTAATTTACACTTAATCGGAAATCCCAACTTTCGACAAGCACATAATCAACTAATTAAAAAATATCTCCTTTCTGAAAATACCTACATCTTCTTAACCGGAAATCCAGGAATTGGAAAAACTACCGCTATTGTGAATTTTCTCACACAATATAAAGATGAAGGTTTCTTATTATTCTACGTCAGTCCCCGCAAACAAGTCAATCTTGATATCATCGAAAAATTCAAAGATCAGCAAAATGAAAAATTGATTGATGACAGAATTTTTGCAATAAATACTCACAGCAACTTAATCCAAGATAATCATGGTAAATGTTCAGTCGCATATACCTCAAACCAACATGAAGATGATTTTTATTTAGGGGAAGTTCATTTTCTCAACAGTAAAAATGTGGAAAGAAAATCTCGACGAAAAAACAGACTAGAACATATTACCGATCATACATTTCAAGATATTGGACAAAAAACTAAAGGAGTATTAAATAGTATTTGCGAAGGATTGTATAACCTGATTAGCTGTGAAAAATATAATCAGATTATTGCTACAGCTTCCACTCAGTCATTGAAAAAAACCGACTATGGAGATACGTTAAAACATCTTACTAAAATTTTTTGTGACGCATACAACGAAAGAGAAAGTCAAGTTTTTCCAGAGAAAATGCAAAATATTTCTCGTCGCATCAAACATCTATTTATTATGATAGATGAAATTACTGGAGATGAAGGAGGAGTAGAATTTTTAGCTGGGATTCAAAAAATTGTTACCCGTTATGAGTTAACAAAACCTGGAAATGGTTTTAACACTAAAATTATTGTTGCTGATGCTTCTATAGTTGATAAAAATGTCATCCGTCAACATTTAGAAGATACTACCCCCGAACCTAATAAAATTTTCTTTCGTCAAGCAGAAGAAAATATTCAACCTCTGTCAGTGGAATCTTTCACATTTAACAATTTACCCGCTATCATTATTAATACTAATACATACCCAGCCAAAAGCTTAACTATCAATTATCAAATTCTTATTGAATCTTGTCAATTTACCGATAAAGCCAAATTACGGGATAAATCTAATTTAGAGAAAGAATTACAAACTCAAATTTTCCAAGATATTCAAAATCTCTTGCAAAAATCTGACGTTGAACAAGTTATAGTTTATATCCAAAATAAATCCAAATTAGCAGAACTCATTGATAAAATCCAATCAAAGTTAGGAAGAGACAACTTTACCAAAAATATCCATTACCTAGAAATACACGCAAATATATCTGAACATGAAAAGCAAGAAATTAAAAAATATCAAGAAACTGTCAAAGTCGTTTTCATGACAGCTTCAGGAAGTCGCGGTTTATCTTTTCCTAAAGCCAAACACATCTTAGTAGAAATTCCTAAGTTTGAAATTGAAAAAAACCTCATGGAAATTATTCAAGTAATTTACAGAGGAAGAGGAAATGATCTTATAGATAATCAAGATAAATACCTAACTTTTTATTTAGCAGAACGTTCAATATATTATCAAGATCATCCCCAACTCTCTGTCCAGGAAAATGTTTTGAGTTTATTAAATCTCCTCTTAATTCTCAAAGCATCAATTATGACAAGAATTCAAGGTTATGGTATGATTGGTAGAAAAAAATATATTCTAATTCCCATTGGAGGAAAATCGGTTTTAGCTGCTGGAGAAACCTTTTCTAGTCAAATCGCAAATCTGATTAACCAACTTAAAAAAGAATATAATATCAACAAAAGTCATCTGTTATTAAAACAAGCTTATACCAGTTTAGAATTACTCATGGGAGATGGTGATTTTCTGGTACAAAAAACCACAGAAGAAAGTTATTTAGCTATTCGAGATAATTTCAATCACAAATTTCTAGAAATTGCGAAAACTTTTGATCAATTACTGGATTTTAGACCATTGGAATTAGGCTATATTAGTGGTGGTTTATTAATAGTACCCAGTCAAAACATCGAAGAATCATATCAAATGCGATTATTAGATATTGAAAAATACGCAAATGCAGAATTATGGGAAAATCTCAAAAACATTAGTAGAAGCAAAATCTATCCAGAAAGTCTCACTTATGCGGTTAAAAACGCCATAGAATTAGTTGAAAGACTCAGAAACGCACCACCAAAAACCCAGAACTTTATCCAGAAAAGTCAACACAGTTATCAATATTATGCTTTACCATTATTTGCATTTATTAGTGGTAAAGTCATGAAAGAATACTTTGAAAGTGAAATTGAAGAACCAGAAGATCAACGTTTTAAAGATATTTTATCTATCTACATTCGTTCACTATATCCCGTCGGTAATGTTTTACCAATTGGTCATAATTACAAAGAATTTCCCTTTGTGGTATTTAGAAGTTATAGCTTAGAAGAAATCAGAAACAAAATATTTACAGAAAAGTACCTATTAAATTCTCATGAGTTAAATGTCCTCAATTTAATTCTTTCTTCCTCAATATCTCCCATAAGTCCCCAAAAATAAAATCCCCGACTGCGGGGAGAAGTCGGGAATCTAAAATGAATGATAATTTTTCGCGTTTTATGGGTTGAAGCTATTGACTCGCGCCAAAAAATATGTTAGACTGAATCTTGATAAGGAAGAACTATTCTCCACTTTCCCCTCCCACCACCACATCCCGAATTCGTAAACTGGGACCACCGCAACCGACAGGTAAACCATTTTGTCCACCTTTACCACAACCCCCGGATTCATCCCAGTAAAAATCATCACCAATGGCTTCGATATCTGCGAGGGTTTGGAAAACATTACCGGAAAGGGTGACATCTTTCACAGGTTCAGCAATTTTGCCATTTCTAATCATCCAGGCTTCCCCAGCACTGAAAGTGAACATTTCCCCGTTCGTCATTCCCCCTAACCAATTTTGGGCAAAAACACCTTCTTTAATCCCCGTAAATAAATCTGCGACGGGAGTTTTACCCCGTTCAATCCAGGTATTTGTCATTCTCACAATGGGGGAATAGTGATAATTAAGACAACGGGCGTTTCCTGTGGGTTTCTCATCCAATTTACCAGCAGTTTCACGGGAATGCAGTCTCCCAACTAATACACCATCTTCAATTAACTGGGTAGTTGTCGCAGGTGTACCTTCATCATCGTAAAAATAACTACCGCGATGTCCTTGGGGTGCAGCACCATCAAATATTTGCAGTTCTTCCGGTCCAAAACGTCTTCCTAGAGTCATAACTTCGAGAATATCGGGATTTTCATAAGCCATATCTGCTTCGGAAAGATGTCCAAAGGCTTCATGCACAAACAAACCGCTGAGAATGGGATCAATAACTACAGTATACGTATTACCCTTAACAGATGGTAGAAATAAAGACGTAACTGCTCTTTCTGCTGCACCTTTAACTTGTTTGTCTAAATTAGTTAAGTCTTCGTAGGCTTTGCGAGAACCAGTGGTTTCTCTACCAGTTTGCACAGTCTCCCCATTCCTGGCTGTGGCTGCAAAGCGCATTTCCATATCTACCCAAGATTGATCAATGAAAGTTCCTTCAGAGGTGACAATAATGACTCTTTGGGTGCTGTCACTGTAATGAACTGAGGTGGTAGTAATTCGGTGATCAACTGTTTTCAGGAGGTCAGTATAGCGATCGCATAATTGTTTTTTCTGCTTTAGCGAAACCTGGCGGGGGTCAGTACCCAATAAAGGCAATCTACATACAGCTTGTACGGGATCAATGGCTGCAAGTATAGTCTCTTCATCACCCACTATCCGGGCTGCGGCAATGGCTTCTTCTATGCGGTCTTCAATGGTTGTTAATTTATTAAAACTACTTAATCCCCAACCACCTTTATAACAAGTGCGAACATGACCACCAATAGAAATTCCCTCGCTGAGAGTTTCCACTTTATCACCCCGCAAGACAATATCTGTTCCCTCGGCTTCTTCCAAGCGAATCATCAAATAATCCACACGGGAAGAATAACGGGAAATTAAATCTGAGAGGAGATTTTGAACGTCAGTAAGTTTAGTTTTCATTTTATAAATCGCTATAAATTACATTTATTTTCTGATTGAAAAACATATTTTGGAGTTATCATAATCTTTACTTATCTATATGAATATAAAAACCAACATAGAACCATCTTAAATCATAACAGCTTACTTGATCATTTTGAAAGAAGTTAAAATCTTTTACAGCACTTTCCGGTGTTATGAGGTACATATTCAGCGGGCAAGATGCCCGCACTACAAGAGTTTCATAATTCAAGTTTGTACCTCATTAGAGCGAAATCTGCTGTAATACTTATTTTACCTCCTAACTTATAAATTCCCTTGCCAATAAATTTTTAATAATTTTTGCAAAATCGTAACTATGGATACATCCAATTCTTGCAACCGTGGATAACATGATAAAAATATTCACATAGTAAAAAAACATCAAGAACCAAAAAACCATTGTTCTTGTTCATCTTTCTATTTTCATAAACAGCAGCCCACAGGAGTTTGCCTTCCTCAATAATTTACCTGACAAAAATAATCTTTACAGCCTTAAACATAGGGACAAAATAACTTTATCACAATTGCGTATGACATCACAAAAACCTGTCATACCAATTTGGGATTTTAGATTGGGAATAAAAAACACCTTTGCAGTCACTTCCCACCATCCTAAATATCCGCAGTTAGCGTCCTTGTGATATTTCAACTAAACAATCAAGGAGTTCACTATGGTTCGACAAATGTGCTGGTTATCTAAGTCTAACGGCGATGATGAAAAGATTTTGTACTTGCAAACTGCACCTGGACAACCTTGGCGGCCTTACACAGCTTTTCCGCAATTTTCAGTTCCAGATTATCGCGTCCCTCGTGGTTCTAAAGGTTGGGCAACTTATCAAAAACTCTTTAAAGCAGGTTGGACTTTAGTACCTAGTGCCAGAGGTAGCGAATTTGGTGATAGTTGCTATGCAGAGTCAACTGTGCAGAGTTCATAGCCTATATTACCATCTGGGGAACACCATCAATATTATCTCATCCCCAGATGGGTGAAATTATTTGTGTATCTGAGCAAGTCAGTCGCAAACACCTTACAATAAATAAGGTGCGTTAACTGCTGTTACAAACATTTATATTTATGCCTCCCCGTTGGCCTCGCAAACCAGATCGTAAAGATCCAGATTTCCGTAAACTAGATGATCGCATGAATTTCGCTGTTCATGTCGGTATTTGTGCAACTGTCACTTCTGGGTTGTGGTTTTTTCACATTTTGAAAACTACTGCCTGGGAATGGCTACCTGGAGTAACAATTGGTTGGGTAGGAGTATTGCTGCTGCATCTAATTTACATTGGTGCGATCGCTAATTACGACCCCACACCACCGAAATCTACCTAAAGAAAGAAAAACAAGCTAGGGAATTCTCACCTGTGGTAGTAGATCAAGTCTAGCTAATTGAGTGATAATATGAAATAAGCTAAGATATCCCGATGTTACTAACAAAGAGGCTATATTTATGGCTAAAACTAATACCACAGAATTACTAGAAACCCTAGCCGCAGAAATTGGTGAAAGTGTTTATATAGATATTGCCAAGTGGCATCTATATCTATCTGATGCCAAACTGCATAATGTTGTGGCTGAAAAATTGTATCCTTTAATTACTTCTAAAAGCGTTAATGAAGATAAGGTAATTGCTGTTTTAGAATCTATTACTGTCAAAGTTGGTGGTGGTAGAAAGGAACTATCTTTAATTGATTTATTACCCTTGCAATGTCAAGTGACCTTAGTAGATATTGTCGAAAAATATCAACGGGAAATCTAGTCTTCATTTTCTTCCCATTGGCAAGTTTACATATTTAAATAATGGAGGTTGATCAAGATGTTTTTACAAATCAAAGATAGCCGCGATTTGGTGAAAATAGTTGATGTTCAAGAACTATTAGACCCCACTAGTAAGATTGTCCATGCCCAAGACCAAGAAGGACAAGAAGAACAGGAAACGGACATTTATCAAAAGGAAGAATTAGTATTTCCTTCTGGGGAAAAATTGCCCCGCTGTTGGTTAGATGCCAAATTTAGAGAAAGAGAAGCTGTAGCAGCTTAATTTTAAATACCTAGGGTGAACAAAAACAGATCCCCGACTTCTCCAAGAAGTCGGGGATCTAAATTCCTAAACTTCTGCTTTTTGTGTGACTATCACAGATTCAGAACCTTTAGAAAAGGCTTTTGTAATCCAATAGGTGAAAATATGAGAAAGCACACCTAAAGGACCTGCAAATAAACACAAAGCTATCGAGTGAATTGTCCAAATTCCGGTTTTTTGTCCTTCCCAATAAATCCATCTACCGACAAATAAATCCATTACCAGAAAATGAATCCAACCTGTAGCAGCAGCAGTTTCATTACTAAAAAACCTGGCTATATCTGCTAGTTGAGGATTTGATAAAGCAGCAGCATTTTCTGGAGTAATGCTAGTGACAAACAAATACAAATAAGCACCTGCTAAAACCACAAAAGGTAGATAAGATTCCATTACCTTGCGGGTAATTTTCCAATTTGGTAACAGAATCATCAAAGCCCAAAAAGGCAAAACAAAAACATTGGCAACGTTAAATAAATCTGTGATATTCATATTACAAAGCTACTAATTGAGATTCTATTACTGAAGATTGTAAATTACGACCGATAAAAACTAAACTGGTTTGTTTTGCTTCTTCTGGTTTCCAAGGACGATCATAAAATTTATCAAATCTATTACCTACACCTTGCATAACTAACCGCATGAGTTTATTCTCAACAGCCACAAAACCTTTAATTCGATAAATTTCTTGTTCCTGTGCCAGTTTTTCTAAGGTTGCTTGTAGCTTTTCGGGGTCAAAAGTGCGGTTTAAAATCACGTGAGTTGAGTTAATTTCATCATCATGATCATGGTCTTCTTCGGTGTCATGGTGACTAGGACGATTATCTAAATTATCTTCAACTGCGGCTGCAAATCCTAATAAGATAGATGGGTCTAATTTACCATAATCACTAGAGACAATTTTCACAACTCTCGGTAATTCATGCTTGACTAATTCTAGAACTTGTGCTTGGGTTTCACTATCAACTAAATCAGTTTTATTCAAGATTACTAAATCAGCACAAGCAAGTTGATCTTCAAACAATTCTTGTAATGGTGTTTCATGTTCTAGACTATCATCTTCTTGTCTTTGAGCGGCTATAGCATCTAAATCACTAGCAAATGTTCCCGCAGCAACCGCAGCACAATCTACTACTGTAATTACTGCATCTACGGTAGCTGCATTGCGAATTTCTTGCCAACGAAAGGCTTTAATTAAGGGTTTTGGTAAAGCTAAACCAGAGGTTTCAATGATAATATAATCTATACTATCTCGACGTTTAATTAATTCCCGCATTGTCGGGTAAAATTCTTCTTGAACGGTGCAGCATAAACAGCCGTTTGTCAGTTCAAATATGTTAGTTTCTGGATTTGATGCTGTTTCATCTTCGGGGCAAATTTGACAGGATTTTAATAATTCTCCATCTATTCCCAGTTCACCAAATTCGTTGACTAATACTGCTATGCGTCGTCCTTGGTTGTTTTGGAGGAGGTGACGGATAATGCTGGTTTTACCGCTTCCTAAGAAGCCTGTGATCACGGTAACGGGGATTTTTGTAGCCATGTTTTGTGTGTGGTTTTGAATTCAATTTTACCATATATTGTATAACCCAGATCCCCGACTTCTCTAAGAAGTCGGGGATCTAAACTTGTTAAGGGGTTAGGTATAGAACCAGATTTAGGTTAAGTGTGAGAGATAAAGTGTACCCAGTTTAAAGATAATTTAATACTGTTATATAAACGTTTATCTGCTGTGTAAAATTCTGCATTTAATAGCTTTGATAATGCTAGGTAATGAGCATCATAAGCAGCAGATAGTTTCAGAGTTTTTGCTAGAGTTAATGCCATTTCGTGAAGTTGGGGAAATTGAGAACTTCCATAAAGAACTATCCCCAAATTTAACGCATCTTGCAACGCTTTTTCTGTATCTTCAATGGTTAATAAATTTGCTTGATTCATGCGATGTAAAGCATTGGTGATTTCATAATAAAATAATGTGGGAGCAATAATAGTAGCAGAGTTTTGTTGCCAATTTTCCCATAGTTTGATAAATGGTGAATCCAGAGATTTACTATTAATTAAGTTAATGGTAAAACTGGCATCTACACAAATTAGATAATTATTCATGGACTTTCAATGAATTGATTAATTCTTCACATCTTTCTTCTCTCATTTCTGAGATAATATTAGTAATTGTATTTTGTAAAGATTGATTGTTAAGTCTTTGGTTAAGTATTTCTCCTCTTTGAATGATGCTTTTTTTGATAATATTCCAATCAGGTTTAATTTGTAATTCTGTTTCTAATAATTGTTTCTCTTCTGGGGATAAACAATGAATAATTTCAACTAATTTTTTGACTAATTCCCTGTTCATAGTTGTGGTTATTGGTAAGGAATAATTGTTGATATTTATTTGATTATAACGTAAGTTGCTTGATTTAACCTCAATTTTACAACAAGATCCAGATCCCCGACTTCTTAGATTAATTTACATTTTATTGACAAGATTAAAAAAGAAGTCGGGGATCTTCTTTATGCTTGCTTTTAAGAATATCCAATTTCTATCATTTTGAAAAATTCCTGGACTACTTCATCAGGATTGTTATAACATCTTTCAGAATCAAATCTTTCTACAACTTTGATACCGTTTTTCTTAAAAATGCGTTCTTTTTCTTGTTCTTCAACTCTGCGTTCTGCGGTGTGAAATGGTCCATCAACTTCTAAAACTCCCCATTTACCGTGATAACAAATCAGGAAATCAGCTTCTTTATTTTCTCTACCTTTGGGAGTGTTGAGTCGTGCTAAGGAGTTGGGTACAAATAAAACTCCAGTTCTGTCTAATGCTTCAGCAATTTTGATTTCTGTTTTTGAGCGAAAGCGTAGATTTTCCCAAGTGTGAATTGTTGAGTTTGAATAAAATTGAATGCCTTGGTTATTAATATTATTATCATTTTCGGGAGTTTTGCGTAAAATTAAATCTGTATTTTCTATAATCTTTTTATATAAACTGGCAAATTCTCCAGGTGCAAAATTACCATTTATAGGTCGTCTTTTGGCTTGATCCTCTCCAAAATAAAGATGATCAAGATAAATATATTCACAAATTACACCATCCAGGTTTGTTTCACTGTTAATTTGCCAATCTTTGATGCAAGCACCTGTTAAGATTGCATTATGAAAATTGGTAGCCATTACTTGAGAGTGAACTAAATCAGCATTAGTAAGATCAGCATTAGCAAGATCAGCCGCACACAGATCAGCCTCCCACAGATCAGCACCAATCAGGTCAGCCTTTCTCAGGTCAGCCTCACTTAGGTTAGCCATACTCAGGATAGCCTTACTCAGGTTAGCCCCACTTAGGTTAGCTTCTCTCAGGTCAGCCCCAAGCAGGATAGCCTTACTCAGGTTAGCCTCTATCAGGTTAGTATGACTCAGGTCAGGTCTTACATATTGATTTTCATTTCTCCACTCATTCCAAACCTCTACCCCTTGCTTCAGTATTGCTAAATGCTCTGGATTTGCCATAATCTAGTTTTTATACCTAAAATTGCCAATATTCGGATTTTAACCTAATTTCATTAAGTTTAATCAAAATAGCGATCGCATTTAGCATTAACTAGCGATCGCTATTAGTATTCATCAAATTTTTGAGAGTGAAAGTTTAACCAAAATCTTAACTTAGATCAAAACATTTCTACTTAACATTTGTCATGCTTAAAGACTTCACAGCATTTCTTTCACTTAACAAAAACACAAGATATTGATTAAGACTAACTCCTTCTTTCTCTGCATTTTCTGTTAATCTCTCATGCAATGATCGAGGTATCCGTAATAAAACTTTACCACTGTATTGAACTTGAGTTGAGGGTAAGGGAATTTCATCCCCATATTCATAGGCTGTTTCTATCCATAAACTACGTGCTTCTTCAATATTAAATAACGTTTCATCTGTCGTTTCTCCCTGAGTCATACATCCAGGAAGGTCTTTAATTTCTGCTACATATCCCCCATCAGGATCAGGGTAAAGTGTAACTGGATATTTCAAATTTAAGTAAAATTCCAGTGACTCACGTTCAGATTTATTTTTCTTAGACATACTACTCCCCTAATCTGAGCAGTTTTACAATCTGCTTAATATAAATTCCTTTTACTTTTTGCCCCTCTTTTTTGGGTACAATTTGTATCCGTCCATCCTCATGACGGAAAGTGTGATGACTCCCATTAGAACGAACTTCTTCAAAACCAAATGCTATTAATATACGTCTTACTTCTCCAAATCTTACTTCAACAGGGTGAGACAGAAATAACTGAATTAGTTTTTCTAGCTGACTCATAAATTAATTTCCTTTTTATTTTCATATTTTGTTTACCTCTCTGTTTATTTTGCTTATAAATATGATATCATATATAGTATCAATGTCAATATAGAATATTTCTAATAGTCACAATAAATGTAACTATTAGAACATTAATGACTTTAAAATAACTACAAATAATTACGGTATACAATTAACACATAAAATTGTAATCAATAGTTCCATATTCAGATTATACAGCGGTTTCCGCTCTTATGAGGTACAAAGTTGAATCATGAAACTCTTGTAGTGCGGGCATCTTGCCCGCTAGATATGTACCTCATAACACCGGGAAGTGCTGTATTTGATGATAAAAATGAGGAGATAGTACAATGGATACCAAATTAAAATATCAAGAAATTATCAAAAGCATATTAACAGAAACCGCCGAATATCGCGCTTCTATACCTGATGGTTATAACTCCCAAGTTTTATTTGATGATGAACATGGACGTTATCTAGTATTAGATATTGGTTGGAGTGATGATCAATATCTACATACCACACCTATTCATATAGATTTGATTGATCAGAAAATTTGGATTCAATATGATGATACAGAAGAAGGAATTGCTAATGATTTTATAGCAGCAGGTATTCCTGCACAGGATATTGTCCTTGGTTTTCGTCATCCTAAAATCAGACAATATACAAACTTTGCTGTTAGTTAATATTTCATTTTTGCCTGATTTACTTCTGCTTGAAATTCCTCTAAACTCATACTATCGTCAAACAGAGATATTTCATATTTAGACATCTTCGTGTACGTTGTGAGTTTGCGTCACTGTTAAACGAGATCTAAAAAAGTTTTTTAATTGTTTACTCTCTAACCAACTTCAGAATAATCAATAGGATCTTTTAAACCCAATTCTGCAAAAGCCGCTAATCGCAACTGACAAGAATCACAGACACCGCAAGCTGACTCACCACCAGCATAGCAAGACCAAGTGAGGTCCCAAGGAACTCCTAATTGATTACCTAATTGGATAATTTCTGTCTTCTTCAAATCAATTAACGGAGCAATAATTTTCATAGCTTCTCCCTCACGTCCTTGTTTTGTTCCCAAGCGGAAAACTTCCTGCATAGCTTCGATATAATCAGGACGACAATCTGGGTAGCCAGAATAATCTAGGATGTTAACGCCAATATATACTCTTTCTGCGGCGATCGCCTCGGCATAGCTCAAAGCAAAACTTAAAAAGATGGTATTCCGCGCTGGAACATAGGTTACAGGAATATTATCCCCCATTTCAGCGAGCGAGCGCCCTGTAGGGAGATCAATCTTCTGATCTGTCAGCGCTGAACCACCCCATTGTCCCAAGTCAAAATTAACCACTTGATGTTGAATGACTCCAGCCGCTTTAGCAATCATCAAAGCAGAATTTAATTCTTTCCTATGCCGCTGTTGATAATCCAAAGAAATAGCGTAACATTCACAGCCATCAGCCTTTGCTTTGTAAAGAACTGTCGAAGAATCTAAACCACCAGACAACAGAATTACAGCTTTCATATTCAGAATAAGAAATGGGAGATCAATAAACAGGGGTAGAAGCGGGAAATTTGACCAATTACCCATTCCTTGATAAATTGCATCCAAAAGATGGGAAAATCAACAAAATGCCACAAACAAAAATTAAATATGTCCAAAAAGACACTCAGGAATGAGAATATCAATTGTATAAATCGTCTAAAACATTATACTCTGAGTATTAACTATTTGATGACTTGTAATTTTACTTGTAGTAAGGGTGATTAATTTACCCCCTGTAAAAATCAGGTATTTATTGAACTTAGTTAATTTCCCAAATACGTACCTGAGAATTTCTACTAAGAAGTTATGAAATTTACACAGTCAACCCAAAAAAACACATAATTTTTATCATAGATGAATAAAACAGGATAATTAACAACTGCTGACCGAAAAGATTACCAGATGGCGGGAACTGAACCCAAACTTTGAAATTCTTCATAAAGATAATCACTATGTTACCATCTGGATGGTTTAAGACAAATCAAACCTGGCGTTTAAGTATAAAGGCCAACGACCGTAGCGTCTCTAAATTTGGTGGTTGAGGAGAGAACAATAGTGCAAGATAGCATATCAGTGTCAGAACCAAATCTATATTCACAGCGCAGTCAGCCGCATCACATCCGTATAGGTGTGATTGGGGTTGGCAACATGGGACAACATCATACCCGCGTCCTGAGTTCCATGAAAGATGTGGAACTAGTCGGCGTTTCCGATATTAACGTCGAACGTGGTTTAGAAACTGCCAGCAAATACAAAGTCCGGTTTTTTGAAGATTACTGCGACTTACTACCTCATGTAGATGCAATTTGTGTTGCTGTACCTACACGGCTTCACTATGCTGTGGGTATCAACTGTTTGTTAGCAGGAATCCACGTTTTAATTGAAAAACCCATAGCGGCTAGTATTTCTGAAGCAGAATCTCTAGTTAATGCTGCGGCCGAATCTCAGTGTATTTTGCAAGTTGGTCACATTGAGCGATTCAATCCCGCCTTCAGGGAACTCACCCAAGTCCTCAAAACCGAGGAAGTTTTGGCTTTAGAATCTCACCGCATGAGTCCTTATTCAGCGCGGGCGAATGATGTTTCCGTAGTCCTGGATTTAATGATCCATGACATTGATTTGCTGCTAGAATTAGCCGCCTCACCAGTAGTAAAATTGACTGCTAGTGGGACTCGTTCTTTAGACTCAGGTTATTTAGATTATGTAACTGCCACCTTGGGGTTTGCCAATGGTGTTGTTGCCACGCTTACAGCCAGCAAAGTTACTCATCGCAAAATTCGCCGCTTAGTTGCCCATTGTAAAAATTCATTTACAGAAGCAGATTTTCTCACTAATGAGATATTGGTACATCGGCAAACACCGATAAATCCTCTGATTGACCACCAAAAAGTCCTCTATAGACAAGATGGTTTAATCGAAAAGGTTTATACCAGTAATGTTCAGCCTCTCAGTGCAGAATTAGAGCATTTTGTCAACTGTGTCCGTGGTGGCAATCAGCCTTCTGTCGGTGGTGAACAAGCTCTCAAAGCTTTACGTTTGGCTAGTTTAATTGAGCAAATGGCTTTAGAAGAAAGAGTTTGGAATCCATTAGAGTGGTCTTCGGAATCCAGAGTTCAATCGTTGACATCAAGCATTTAGTTAGATGTAGCTAAAACTGGCAGTGGGGGGAAATTAATGATTTTTTCTCCCACCATATCAGGAGTCAGAACTCAGGAGTATTGATAAAATAATCTTCTGCAACTAATTTTAGCAATTAAAGTAGGACTACTTGCTATAGTGTTGATTTGTTGGCAAATCAATTACAAGCGTAAAAACACCAAATCAGGAAGAAAAGCCGGACATCTACCGAAAACCGCCATCAAAAATGCTAAATCATCGAAAATTGACCATTGCCTGTTCTCAATTTTCACGTATTTCTAGTTACACTTAACCCAACCTAAAATTTTTTGGAGCTCACCTTTTTTGTAAGATGAGCATGATAACTTTTTAAAGAGGAGATTTCATGACAGACCAACCCCCCGTAGCCAATCCAATGAATGCCGCTGCCATTTCCATGAACCGTCAACCAGCAGCAGCGACACCCATGAATTCGGTAAATCCTGGAAGGCCAAGCAATATTACCGGTAAAACTATTCTGAGTGTGGATTTAGGTAGAACCTCTACAAAGACTTGTGTGAGCCGTGAACCCGCTAATGTGGCTTTCATTCCTGCCAATGTCAAGCAAACATCAATTGAGCAAATTCGCGGCGGTGTATTTGAGGCTAAGGCAACTGACCCACTGATGGATTTGTGGCTGGAGTATCAAGGTAGTGGTTATGCTGTAGGGCAATTAGCCGCCGATTTTGGGGCTAATCTTGGCGTTGGCCAATCTAAGGTAGAAGATGCTCTGGTCAAAGTATTATCATCTGCCGGGTACTTTAAACTCAGAGATGAAATTTTCGTTGTCCTGGGTTTGCCGTTCTTATCGTTGGAACAATTTGAAAAAGAAAAGGCACAGTTAAGTAGCTTGGTAACTGGACCTCATGTATTGAATTTCCGAGGTGAATCCATAACTTTGAATATTAGCAAAGTCTGGGTAATGCCCGAAGGCTATGGTAGTTTGCTGTGGTCAGAAACTCAACCTAATAAAGGCACAGCAGTTCCCGATTTTACGAAAATATCTGTAGGGATTGTTGATATTGGCCACCAAACCATTGATATGATCATGGTGGATAATTTCCGCTTTGCCAGGGCTGCTTCTAAGAGTGAAGACTTTGGCATGAGCAAGTTTTATGAACTGGTAGCTGCGGAAGTACAGGGTGCTGATAGTCAATCTTTGGCACTGATTTCTGCGGTTAATAAGCCTAAAGGCGATCGCTTTTATCGTCCTAAAGGTGCTAGTAAACCTACCAATTTAGATGATTTTCTGCCTAACCTCAAAGAACAGTTTTCACGGGAAATTTGCTCTCGTGTGTTAGCGTGGTTGCCAGAGCGGGTAACTGATGTGATTATTACAGGTGGTGGTGGAGAATTTTTCTGGGAAGATGTCCAACGTCTGCTCAAAGAAGCTCAAATCAACGCTTACTTAGCTGCACCTTCTCGCCAGGCTAATGCTTTGGGGCAGTATATTTATGGAGAAGCGCAATTATCTGCTGCTGTTCGTGCTAGGTCATAAAACCGATGTTCCAATGGTCAAAAAAGGTAGTTAAATCCGTTACGTTCAATCCAGAAATTGCTGATGAGAGCTTGTTAGCGCAGGTGGAAAACTACTTAGAGACACAGCCAGATAAAACTTTCAGTGACCTGTGCAAAGAGGCTCTTTGGAACTTTTTGTGTGTCCCAGAACCTGTACAACTAACTTCTAAGATAGCAAATGTAACCACGGTTGAACAAAAAATCGGTGAGATCCAAAATCAAATAGCTGGTTTTGAAGAACGTTTTTTCGCTAAAGAGTCTCATCGTTTGGAGTCTATGGAAAGTCAAATGTTGCAACTTACTCAACAAGTAGCAAAGTTGACAATCATCCTGAATCAGGAACCACTTACTTGTATTCCTTCTGATAGCGTTAGCGTGGCACCAGCCATACCTCAAGAAGTAGACCCTGTAATTAGTCGTATTGGTCAGTTTCTTGATGATTTCTAAGAAAAAACCAGGAAGAACCTAGTTTTTACTTCGAGAAAAATTCTTAACTAAACTACCATGAGTCCCACCCATAAGCCATTTCGGCATTATTGGTGGGATATTTTGTTTATTTGACCACAAAGATGTAGATAAGTAGGTTAGCATTGAAAATCGTCGTTATGGCACTAGGCAAGAGGCAAGAGGATTTGGACGATTTTAATTTTCGTTACATATTACTCTTCGAGAAGCCGCTCCGCGTCTACGGTTTTTTTCCGTTCACCTACTTAGTTCTCGATAAAAGTAGTAAATAGAAATTTTTGGCATTGCTTACAAAGATTGGAAAACTTTCGTCGCATTTGTTGAAAAAATTCTCAGAGAATTTGCAGAAAACTATCTAATTAATTTTGTCTGATTACTTATCAATAATCATCAGTCACATCTGCGGAATGTCCTTTGGTAGATAAACTTAGAGGTTGTTTGAAAAGTATTATATGAAACCCATAATCTCCAAAAACCTAACCCCCCTCCCCCCACTCCCTACAAGGGAATAGGGGTTTTAAAGCCTCTCCCCTGGTAGGGGAGAGGTTTGGAGAGGGGTCTGTTTACACATTAAAAACTTTTAAAACATCCTCTTATACAAATTCTATAAATGTATCAAAAGTATTGCAATTCATTGAACATGGTTGTTCGCTTTTATTCATAATTAATAAAAACTTATCCCCAATTTAAAAATCCATGATATAAAAGTAAATAAAACTTAATTTTTATTCATCCAAATGCTAAATGACTCCCCTACCTTACCCAAATTCAAAGATCTACTAACCCAAAAAATTTTCTTAGGTAATAAACCTAGTGCTGAGTTAATAGCAATTCTTACCATCTATTTTGTTCAAGGCATCTTGGCATTATCCCGTTTAGCTGTTAGCTTTTTTCTCAAAGATGAATTGCTATTAAGTCCAGTGCAGATGTCAGCAATCGTGGGCATCAGTACCATACCTTGGATGACTAAGCCATTATATGGTTTTATCTCTGATAGTTTACCATTATTTGGCTACCATAGAAAGCCTTATATAGTCCTATCTGGAATTTTGGGAAGTGCGGCTTTGGTATGTTTAGGAACAACAGTTCATACTAGCACAACAGCCACAATTATGATTGTACTTTCTTCTCTCTCTGTAGCTATTAGTGATGTGATAGTTGATTCCATAGTAGTTGAAAGAGCTAGAAGTGAATCAGAAGCCAAAATAGGTTCTTTACAATCTCTTTGTTGGGGTAGTTCAGCTATAGGTGGCTTGTGTACAGCTTACCTTGGCGGCTTACTTTTAGAATATTTTACCAACCGTACAGTATTTTTAATAACAGCATTATTTCCGCTAATTATCTCATGTGTAGCTTGGTTAATTTCCGAAAAACCTATTAATAAAGATGATAAAAAAAGCAATAACACAAAATATCAATTAGGACAGATACGCCAAGCTATTACGCAGAAAGCAATTTGGCTACCAACAGCATTTATATTTGTTTGGCACGCTACACCAAATGCCGAATCAGCATTTTTCTATTTTACAACTAACGAACTACAATTTCAACCAGAATTTTTAGGGCGAGTTCGGTTAGTCACCAGTTTGGCTTCCTTAATTGGAGTTTGGGCTTTTCAACGTTACCTGAAAACTATCCCCTTTAGAATTATGTTTAGTTGGGGGATTTTTCTATCCACAGCTTTAGGAATGACAACTTTATTATTAGTAACTCATACCAACAGACTTTTAGGAATAGATGATCATTGGTTCAGTTTAGGTGATAGTTTAATTATTACTGTGATTGGGCAAGTTTTATTTATGCCTATATTAGTATTATCAACAAAACTTTGTCCTCCCGGCATAGAGGCCACATTCTTTGCTTTAATAATGTCTGTATTTAATTTAGGAGGAACAGTTTCTTACGCATTAGGATCAATCATGATGAAATGGTTGGGAATCACAGAACATCAATTTGATTCATTATGGTTGTTAATCATTATTACTAACTGTAGCTCACTTATCCCAATATTTTTTATTAACTGGCTACCAGATGCTAAAATTGAGATTGAGCATAGTCAATCAATCTAGTTTTTCAGCATAGCAAACAAAAAATGCAAATATTAGAACCCCAAGATAGTCAAGTTTTAGAGAAATCCTACACCCTCAAAGACTGGCAAGGAGGATATGAATCTCTTACCGAAGAATATGACTATTGGATTGATGATATAGAAGGAGAAATTCCTCCAGAACTAGCAGGAACATTATTTAGGAACGGGGCTGGTTTATTAGATATCAACAAGCAAAGATTACATCATCCTTTTGATGGTGACGGAATGATTAGCCGCATTACATTTACCAATGGCCGCGCCCATTTTCGTAACCGATTTGTGCAAACAGCCGGTTATTTAGCAGAACAGAAAGCGGGTAAAATTCTTTATCGTGGTGTTTTTGGTACACAAAAACCTGGTGGTTGGTTAGCTAACATTTTTGATTTAAAAATTAAAAACATTGCTAATACAAATGTGATTTATTGGGGTAAAAAACTCTTAGCATTATGGGAAGCAGCCGAACCTTATTCACTTAATCCCCAAACCTTAGAAACATTAGGAAATGAATATTTTAACGGCGTTTTATCCAAAGGAGAAGCCTTTAGCGCCC